>JAJRUC010000382.1 GCA_024278015.1 Chloroflexota bacterium | reverse complement strand
GTCTACCCCCACCCGTCGCTGACGCAACCGCTTCGCGTCCCCCGATGTCGGGGGAGGGAGTCAGACAGTCCCTGCGGGACAGCAACAAGAATAAAAATTTGGTCTACCCCCACCCGTCGCTGACGCAACCGCTTCGCGTCCCCCGATGTCGGGGGAGGGAGTCAGACAGTCCCTGCGGGACAGCAACAAGAATAAAAATTTGGTCTACCCCCACCCGTCGCTGACGCGACTCCCTCCCCCGATGTCGGGGGAGGGTTGGGGAGGGGGTTATTTTCAAGGGAGGAACTTGATGAATATTGGCAAATCTTTTACCTTTGTATTTGATGACCCGGACTGGATAAAAAAGCTGGTCATCGGCGGCTTTGTAGCTATGATTCCCGTCGTCAACTTTGCGGCAATGGGCTATATTGCCAAACTGGTGCGCGCCGTCAGCGATAACCCGGATGCGCCGTTGCCGGAATGGGACAACTTCGGCGACTATTTTTCAGACGGGTTCAAGGTGATTGTCGGGTTGCTTGTATATGCCTTGCCTGCGATACTGCTAATGCTTGTTTTTATGGTAATTATGGCGGCGGCGGGGGGTTTCAGCGACAATTTCAATAGCGACACGGGCAGTGCGTTGCTTGGTGGTGGTATGTTTCTGCTGCAATGTGTGATATTCATTTACGCGCTGGCAATATCAATTGTGATACCCGCCGCTTTCGCCCGTTTTGCGGAAGTGGGCACAATTGGTTCAATGCTCCGGTTCGGCGAAATTTTCCGCTTTATCACCGCCAACCCGGCCGACTACATTATCGTGCTGCTGCTCTCTTTTGCCGTGCTGTATCTCATCGCCCCGCTGGGCGTTATCGCCTGTTTAATCGGGGTTATCTTCACCCAGTGGTGGGGGTATCTGGTGTTTGGACACCTGACCGGCCAATTAGCCGGAAAAAACGCAATGCCCCTCAACGAAATGATGTAAAATGATAGAAACCTTCTCGAACCTGGCGGCGGCCTTCGGGCTGTCAACCGCTTCCGGCCTGAACGCCTATCTGCCCCTGCTGCTGGTGGCTCTGGCCGCCCGCTACACCGATTTGGTTACGCTCAACAAACCGTGGGACGTGCTGACCAATCCGTGGGCCATCGGCGTGCTGGCAGTACTGCTGCTCATTGAAATGACCGTCGATAAAATCCCGGCGGTGGACACGGTCAACGATGTCATTCAAACCGTGGGCCGGCCCGCCGCCGGAGCGATTGTCTTCGCCGCCAGTTCGGGAGTATTTGGCGAGCTAAACCCGGTGCCGGCTTTCATCGCCGGGTTGCTGCTGGCCGGGGGCGTGCATGCCGCCAAAACAGCCGCCCGCCCGGTGGTCACAGCCACCACGGGCGGCATGGGCAACTGGCTGGTCAGCTTTCTGGAAGACATCGTGGCCTTCATCACCGCCATGCTTTCAATTTTACTGCCTCTGCTGATGCTGGTTTTGATGGTGGGGGGATTGATTCTCTTCGCCTGGCGCTGGAGCGCCCGCCGCCGGCAACGCGCCGGTTACGCCTGACCCACGCCCCCAGGGAGCCAATCGATGATACAGGACGGAGAAATTATCTACGAAGAGGGCGGAAACAATACCGGCCGCAACATCCTCATCGCGGTGGGGCTGTTGCTCGTTTCCCTGTGCTGTCTGTTTGCTTGTGTGGGCGGTCTGCTGATGGCCCTGTACGGCCCCTTGCTGGGCGATATTCTGAACGGGTTGAACGTGGCCGCCCCCACAGCGATGGAGCTGCTGGTTTAGCCATGGGCTGACGATTGCGTTTTTCCGCAGGGACACGTTGCAGCGTACCCCTGACTACAGATGCACATTACCTCTGCGCGAATATCCCGCTTGTTTTTGCGCCAGACACTTAATCCATTTCCAGCCAGTTTTGCCCGCTTTCGACGTCCACTTTCAACGGTACGGACAGCGGACAGGCGTTCACCATCTCCCGCCGGATGACGGGAATTAGCGTCGAAAGCTCGTCTGCCGGCACTTCCAGCACCACTTCATCATGCACTTGCAGCAACATTTTTGCGTGCAGCGAACTGTCTGCCAGTGTCCGATGCAGGTTTATCATCGCGATTTTCATGATGTCTGCCGCTGTGCCCTGAATGGGCATGTTGATGGCTTCGCGCTCGGCGCGGGCTTTTTGCGGGCCCGACAAATTCGCTATCCGCGAAAAATCGCGCCGCCGACCGAGCAGCGTTTCGGTGAAACCCTGTTCGGCGGCTTGCTTTTTGGTTTCTTCAATATACCGTTTCACGCCCGGATATTTTTCAAAATAGGTATCAATGAAGGCTTGCGCTTCCTGGCGGCTCATCCCCGTGGATTGCGCCAGCCCGAATGCGCCCTGCCCATAAGCCAGCCCGAAGTTCACCGCTTTGGCAATGCGGCGCTGGTCTTTCGTCACCTCTGCCGGCGGCACACCGAGTACGGTAGCGGCGGTGGCGGCGTGGATGTCTTCATCGTTGGCGAAGGCGGCTTTCAAGCCGGGGTCGTCCGCTATATGCGCCAAAATCCGCAACTCCACCTGCGAATAATCCGCCGAGACGAGCAGCCAGCCCGCCGGGGCGACGAATGCCCGCCGAATTTCCCGCCCCTGCGGCGAGCGAATCGGAATGTTTTGCAAATTCGGGTCGGCGCTGGAGAGCCGCCCGGTGCTGATGCCGATTTGGTTGTAGCTGGTATGCACC
>JAJRUC010000381.1 GCA_024278015.1 Chloroflexota bacterium | reverse complement strand
GTTTTAATTTCAAGCTATTTGACAAGGAGATTTTTATAATATGACCGACCGCAAAATTCGTGTCTTAGTGGCAAAACCGGGCCTTGACGGCCACGACCGGGGGGCCAAAGTAGTGGCCCGCGCCCTGCGCGACGCCGGCATGGAAGTAATTTACACCGGCCTGCGCCAAACCCCGGATATGATTGTCGATAGCGCCGTGCAGGAAGATGTCGATGTTGTCGGGCTTTCGATTTTAAGCGGGGCGCACATGGCCCTTTTACCCCTGATTGCCCAAAAATTGCAGGCGGCCGATATGGCTCAGGTTCTGCTTGTGGCCGGCGGCATCATCCCGGAAGAAGATATTCCGGCTTTAAATGAAGCCGGGGTGCATGGCGTGTTCATTCCCGGCACATCGACGCAGGATATTGTCCGGTTCATCAAAGAAAACGTCTCGCTTGATTAACCGATGACTATGATACAGTCCAGTCAAATACACATAGACCACAAAAGAGCCGTGGCCCGCTTGATTACGTGGATAGAAAACAATCGGCCCGAAGCCCGGCCCGTGCTGAACGACTTGTATCCCCGCACCGGACGGGCGCATCTGGTGGGCATAACCGGCGCGCCCGGCACGGGAAAATCGAGCCTGGTGAACGAATTGGCGAAAGCGTACCGGCAAGCGGCCCAAACGGTGGCAATTTTAGCCGTAGACCCCACCAGCCCCTTTTCCGGCGGGGCCATTTTGGGCGACCGCATTCGCATGCGAGAGCTTTCCGGCGACCCCGGCGTGTTTGTGCGCAGTATGGCCAGCCGGGGCAGTTTGGGCGGCCTGGCCCGGGGGGTGTATGAGGCCGTCAACGTGTTCGATGCCGCCGGTTTCGATGTGATTTTGATAGAAACCGTGGGCGCGGGCCAAAGTGAAGTGGAAATTGCCCGCGCGGCCCACACCGTTATTGTGGTAGAAGCGCCCGGTTTGGGCGATGATATTCAGGCCATCAAGGCCGGTATCCTGGAAATTGCCGATATTTTTGTGGTGAACAAAGCCGACCGGCCCGGCGCCGACAAAACCGCCGCCGCCCTGCAAACCATGCTGGAACTGGGCCGCCCGCCCGCCCGGCGGGTAATGCACCACGGCACATTGATGCAGCCGCGCGTCGCAGCCGGTACGCCCTCTGCCGGCGATGAAAGCTGGCGGGTGCCGGTGCTGAAAACCAGCGCCCTGAAAAGCGAGGGCATTGACGCCGTGCGGCAGGCCCTTGCAGACCACCGGCATTATTTGAATCGCACGCAGGAATTGCAGCATCGAAACAGAGCGCGTTTAACCGATGACCTGGAGCAACGCCTGCAAACGGAATTGCTGCAACGCCTGCTTCGGCGCGTAACGCCGGCATATCTCTCGGATATTACTGCCAAACTTGTTAATCGGACATTATCCCCATATAATGCGGTGCAGAAAATACTGGAGGATTATCCTGATTGAAAAAGCGTCTCTTGCTCATTCGACATGCCCAGTCTCAGGCGAACCGTGAAGGCAAAATTCAGGGCTGGCTTGATTCGCCCCTGAGCGAAGCGGGCCATATGCAGGCCCGGCAATTAAGCCAACGGTTGGCCTGCGAGTTTGACATCGCCAAAATTTTTGTCAGCCCCCTGAGCCGGGCCACCGAAACCGCCACCTATTTGGGCCGGGCGCTGGACATTCCCCTCGCCTTCGACGCGAATTTGAAGGAACGCAATCCTGGCCCGCTCTCCGGGCTGACCAAACAAGAGGTCAAGCGGCACTTTCCGGAAGTAGAACGCGCCTGGGCGAATAATTTGCCGCGCCCGCACCTGACCGGTGCCGAGACGGACGCCGAATTTGCCGCCCGCACGCAGCTTGCCATTGACTTGTTGCTGGCCCAAACGAAAAACGCCTCTACAACGGCCGTGGTATCGCACGGGGGCACGCTTAACCAAATGCTGAAAAACTGGCTGGATATTCGGCAGGTTGGGCGTTTGACCTTCTCTTTTTTTAACACCTCGCTGACCATTGTTGATGTGTACCCCAAATTTATCAGGCTGGTTTTGTTGAACGATACCAGTCATCTGGGAGTGACCTATGCTCAAGGGAAGCCGTCTTACCCTCAGAGCCGTGACGCGCGATGATTTGCCCCGCTACGTCCACTGGCTAAATGACCTTCAGGTTATTGAACACCTTTCTCTTTACCTGCCAATGAATATCGATGACGAAACAGAGTGGTACGAGGGCCGGCACCATCGTTCCGATGCCCTGAATTTTGCCGTCGACGACGAAACCGGCAAGCATATTGGTTCGGTGGGCTTGATGAATATCAACCCCAGAGTCCAGTCTGCGGAACTGGGCATTGTCATTGGAGACAAAACCGCATGGGGCCGGGGCTACGGCACAGAGGCCATCGGCCTGCTGCTGGAATACGCTTTTAACACCCTCAACCTGAATCGCATCTCTTTGCGGGTTAATGCAGACCATCCGGGCGCGATAAAATGCTATACCCGCTGCGGCTTTGTGACGGAAGGCGAAATGCGCCGGGCCGAGTTTCGGGCCGGTCGTTTTATCAACCAGTATCTTATGAGCGTGTTGAGAGCAGAGTATCAGGAAAGGCCATAATCACGTTTATTGAAACCGCAAGGGAAGAAACTATGTACGGCGAAATAGCGTTATACACCTGCAACGCCAACCGTCCGTTGGCAGAAGAAATATGCGACTACCTTTCGATTTTTCTGGGAGAAGCCGACCTCTTTAAATTTCCAAACCAGAATACCTTTTGCCGTCTCCATTCCAGCGTGCGGGGCAAAGATGTTTTTGTGGTGCAGCCGATAGCCGCTTCGTTTGACGAGAAGGGCGCGCTGGTTTCCACCAACGATAACCTGATGGAATTGTTGATTATGATTGACACCCTGCGCCGGGATTCGGCGGGGCGCATTACGGCGGTCATTCCCTATTACGGCTACGGCCGCACCGACAAAAAAGACCAGCCCCGCGTGCCCATCACCGCCCGTCTGGTGGCCGATTTGATTTCGGTGGCCGGGGCCAACCGCTTTTTAACCGTC
>JAJRUC010000380.1 GCA_024278015.1 Chloroflexota bacterium | reverse complement strand
CGCCCTGGCCGTGGCCCACGCCGGCGGCAGTTTTTTTACCGAATATCACACCCGCCTGCTAAAAGTTTACGCCGGCCAACTGACCGCCGGCATCATCAACGCCCAACTTTACAAACGAACCCGCATCCACCAGCAGCAAGAACTTGTCCGCCGCCAAATTGCCACCCACCTGCAACAACTCTCTACCATCATCAACGCCACCCTGGAACTGGATGAAGTCCTGACCCTGATTCTGGAACATATCAGCGTGGTCATCCCCTTCACCAAAGCCTTCATCATCCTGCTGGAAGGGCATCATCTGGTGGTGAAGGCCACAGCAGGGGCGGGCGCAGACGGGCTGAATGTTAAAGTAGATATTGCCCAGGATATTTTGTACCAGCAAATTTTACAGCAAATGTACCCCGCCGTCTTTCATGATGTAACTGCCAAAAGCCACCTGACCCCCACCCGCACCACCCTGCTTAAAGACACCGCCGCCTGGATTGGCGCCCCCCTGATTGTCAAAAAATGCTTCATCGGCCTGCTGACCCTGCACCACACCCAGGCCGGATATTTTGATAACGCCGATTTGGATCTGGTGCATGCCTTTGCCAATCAGGCGGCCATCGCCATTGAAAACGCCCGGCTTTACACCGCCGAACAGCAAAAAGCCAGGCAATTTCAGACCGTGGCTAAAATCGGGCGGCAAGCCGCCGCCATCCGGGAGGTAGATGTCTTGCTTGACACCGGCGTCCGCCGCCTGCACCAGGACCTGGGCTATCAATACATTACCATCTTTTTGTACGACGCCCCCACCGAAATTTTACACCTGAAGGCCGCCTCTGACCTGAACCCGGACACCCTCCCGCCGGAAGAACGCACCATCGCCCTGCGCAACCCCGGCGTTATCGCCACGGCAGCCAGAAGCCGGCAGCCCATTTTAATTAACGACGTTGCCTCTTACGAGGGATACTTCCCCGGCCCCGGCCGGGAGGCCGTTAAATCTGAACTGGCGATTCCCCTGCTAACGCACCGCAAACTCATCGGCGCGCTCGATTTGCAAACCGACCATTCGCACGCTTTTTTGCCCGATGACCTGATTTTGGCCCAAACCGTGGCCGACCAACTGGCAGTTGCCATTGAAACCGCCCATCTCTTTGAAGAAGGGGAGGAGCTCCTGGCCGAAGTCTCGACCCTGTACACCCTGGCCCACCACATTGCCTCTAATATGGGCACAGACCACCTGCTGCATGATACCGTCTCGCTCATTCGGCTGGCCTTTGATTGCGCCGGTTGCGCCAGCCTGCTTTGGCAAGACAACCGGCTGGTCATCGGCCCCCAAAGCGAAGAGACCGCGCCGGAGACGGACGCATTTTTGCTGGCTTGCGGCAACCAACTGCCCACGCCGAACACCTTGATGCCGGTAAACTACCACACCCCCGCCGAGTTTCCACCCGCCGCGCCGCCCCCCCCCGCCATCCAATCATTACTGCTGGTGCCGCTCAGACATCAGGGCAATTTACTGGGCGCGTTGGCCGTATACCACCATCATCGCCACGGCTTTGGTCCAAACGAAGCCAAATTGCTGATGATTGTCGCCGCGCAAGTGGCCTCGGCTATGGAAAACTCGCAGCTTATCCGCCGCTTGCAGCAAGACACCGTCAGCCTGGAAAAAACCCTCAACAAGTTTCAGGAACTTTACCGGCTGCAAGCCGAATTTGTCCAGAACGTATCTCACGAGTTGCGCAACCCGCTCACTTTTGTGCGCGGCTATATCGACCTGATTCTGGAAGGGAGCATGGGGCCAATTACCCCCTCCACCCAAAAAGGGCTGGAGATTGTCTCCCAGCGGGCCAACGACCTGGACCGCATGGTCAGCGAAATGACCTCGCACCAGCAACTGAAAATCAGCTCACTCAACCAACAGACCATCAATATTACGCAACTCATCCATTTAATGGTAGAAAGCGCCCGGCCCACCGCCCGCCAAAAGCACATCGCGCTCGTCATCGATATTCCCGCCCCCCCGCCCAATGTGCAGGCCGACCCGGACAAAATTGGGCAGGTGCTGGATAATTTACTGGGCAACGCCCTGAAATTCACGGAAAACGGCGGCTTGATTACCGTGAGGGCCGGCGTCGAAGCCGGTCAGGTACGTGTGACCGTGCAAGATACCGGCATCGGCCTTGCCCCGGCAGACCAGGGCAAGGCCTTCACCCGCTTTTTTCAGGCCGATTCAACCCGCCGGCGCAAGGTGCAGGGCAGCGGCCTGGGGCTGGCTATCGTCAAGGAAATCATCGAAGCGCATGGCGGACAAGTAGGCCTGCACAGCGAACCGGGCCGGGGCAGCACCTTCTTCTTCACCTTGCCGCTGGCCGCGCCACCCACCGCCGGCGCATAAACAATAGCCAAACAAATTTGTCTTTATCAAAAAAGCAATTACTATACCCTTATGCGCACTCAAGTTTTGAACTCAAAATCTCACAATTTGCGGCTGCTGTTGCAAAACATGCCCAAAATTGAACTGCACCGCCACCTTGAAGGCAGCCTGCGGCTTTCTACGCTGGCCGAAATTGCCCGCCAGCATGGGGTTGATATCCAGACCTACGGCATTGAAGAGCTGCGCCCGCTGGTGCAAATGGTAGAGGACGAACCCAACTTTCAGACCTTCCTGGCTAAATTCACCATCCTCCGAAAGTTTTATAACACCCGCGAATCAGTAATGCGCATTGCCTACGAAGTGGTGGCCGACGCCGCCCACGACAACATTAAATATCTGGAACTGCGCTTTAACCCCGTGGCCCAGGCGTATCACCAGGGCTTTACCTTTGAAGAAGTAGCCGACTGGGTCATCGAAGCCGCGCAGAAGGCCCAGCAGGATTTCGATATTCAGGTAAAATTGATTGTGCAAATGGGCCGCCACGAACCGCAATTTGCCCGGCGACTGGCCGAACTGGCCGTGTCTCACCAACCGAACGGCGTGGTGGGCCTGGACCTGGCCGGCGACGAAGAACACTTTACCGCCGAAAATTTCATCGACACCATGCGCTGGGCCAAAGAACGGGGCCTGTTCATCACCGTCCACGCCGGAGAATGTCGCCGTTGCGCCGCCAAAAATATCGCCGAAGCCATCAATACCCTGCAAGCCGACCGCATCGGCCACGGCGTACAGGCCCACAAAAGCCAAAGCGTGCTGGACCTGCTTAAACGCACCCAAACCACCCTGGAAATGTGCCCCACCAGCAACATCCAAACCGCCGCCATCGACGGCCTGACCTACCACCCCCTGCTCAAATATCACCAAATGGGCATCCCCGTCACCATCAACACCGATGACCCTTCCGTCTCCAACATCACCCTCACCGACGAATATCTGGTGGCCTTGCAGGGCATCGGCCTGTCGTTTGCCGACCTGAAAGCCATGATGCGCACTGCCGCCCAGGCCGCCTTCCTGCCCCCCCCGGAAAGAAAAACGCTGACCGATTATTTTGATGACCTTTTAAGCCAATATCCAGATTCAGGAGTTGAATAATGCCCTTCCTCGGCAATATCGAATTTCATTATGTGAGCGACGGCGTCAGTTGGGTTGACGGCGGCGGCGCCTTCGGCCTGGTTCCCAAAATTATCTGGGAAAAAAAACTCCCCCCGGACGAACACAATCGCATCCCCCTGCACCTGAATTGCCTGCTGCTTAAAACCGGCGGCAAAACCATTTTGATAGACACCGGCCTGGGCAGCAAATTTACCCCCAAACAGGCGGCTATCTTCGGGCTGTTGCCGCCGCAAGGCAGCCTGGTGGATAATTTGGGCCGATTGGGTATCGCTTCCGCCGATATTGACCTTGTTATCAACACCCACCTGCACGCCGACCACTGCGGCGGCAACACCCGGTTCGATGTGGAAACCGACCGGCTGATGCCCACCTTCCCCAACGCCGAATACGTTGTGCAGCGCCTGGAATGGGCCGACGCCTTTTTGCCCAACGAGCGCACCCGGGCCACCTATCTGCCCGAAAATTTTGAAGTTTTGCAGCAAACCGGCCAGTTGACGCTTCTGAACGGCGACGCCCAACTTGCGCCCGGCGTGCGAACCGTGGTTACGCGAGGGCATACCCGCGCCCACCAAAGCGTCCTCATTGAATCTGAAGGGCAGTATGGCCTGTACGTGGGCGACCTTGCCAGCCTGAGCTACCATTTTGAGCGCACCGCCTGGGTCACAGCCTACGACGTAGAGCCGCTGGAGACCATCGAGACCAAACGATGCCGGCAGCATTGGGCCGTAGAAACCGGCGCCGTCCTGATGTTTGAACACGACCCCCACATCACCACCGCCACCCTGCATCAGGATGGCCGGCACTTTAAATTACAGCCCGTATCTTATGACAACCCAACAAACGCTGGTTAATCACCTGCTGACCCTCAATAAAATCACAAATCTGCTGACCACAAACGACAACATTGAACAGATGTTGCAAGCCGTACTGGAACGGCTGGTGCGGTTGATGCACCTGAAAACCGGCTGGATTTTTTTGGCCGACGCCGCCGCCCAAAATCGATGGGCGGGCAAAGGCTTTGTACTGGCCGCGCACACCAATTTGCCGCCGGCCATGGCCCCTCACAAAGCGAGTCCGTGGCAGGGAACCTGCGACTGCCAGCACGCTTGCCTGCAAAACAGGCTGACCGAGGCCTGCAACGAAGTGCAATGCAGCCGCCTGGCAGCCGCCCCCGGCGACAGAGAACAGTTGGCCGTCCACGCCAGCGCCCCCTTGCGGGCCGGCGAGAAAACGCTGGGCATTTTGAACGTGGCCGCCCCACACTGGGAAACTTTCAACGCCGAATCGCTGGCTTTGCTGGCAAACATCGGCAGCCAGATGGGCATTGCCCTGGAACGCGCCCGCCTGTTTGACCTGTTGCAGGAACGCCGCATCGACGAGCAGCAAGCCCTGCTCACCCTCTCCAATCAGCTCCTGAGCCGCCCCAATCTGGACGACCTGCTGCCGTACCTCGCTTCCACAATCCGCCGTATGCTCCAGGCCGATGCTTGCGCCGTCCTGCTGCCCGACGAAGCCGCGCAGGCCCTGGTTTTTGTAGCCGCCGCCGGCTGGCAAACCGACCCCGTCGCCGGCCGGCGCACCCTGCCCGCCGATGACCGCAGCGGCCCCGGCCAGGTGATGCGCTCTCAACAGCCCTTGCTGGTGCCGAATATGCCCCGCCACGACCCCGCCCCCTGGCTAACCGACTGGCTTTTGTCGGAAAAGTTTCGGGGACACGCCGTTATGCCCCTCATCGGCGAGGAAACCACCATCGGCGTGTTGACCATTGACCTGCGCCGGCCCCACACCTTCGACGACGACGAAGTGCGCTTTATGCGCCTCATCGCCAATCAGGCCGCCATCGCCATTGAAAAAGCGCGCTTGAAAGAACAGGAAATAGCCCGCCACCGCCTGGAAGAAGAACTGGCCGTGGCCCGCCGTATTCAGCGCACCCTGCTGCCCGCCACCGACCCCAGCCTGCCCGGCTGGGAATTTGCCTCGCGCTACGCCCCGGCCCGGCTGGTGGGCGGTGATTTTTACGACTATTTTGAGCTGCCCGGCAAACCGCCCCGCCTGGGCATGGTCATCGCCGATGTGGCCGACAAAGGCATTCCGGCGGCCCTGTTTATGGCCCTCAGCCGCTCAATCATCCGCACCAAAGCCATGAGCGGGGCCAAACCGGCCACCGTCTTCGGGCGGGCCAACCGGCTCATCTGCAAAGACAGCCGCTCGGATTTGTTTGTAACCGCCGTGTACGCCATTTTAAACCCGGCCCAAAGCCGATTGACCTACACCAACGCCGGGCATAATCGGCCCTTGTGTTACCATGCTGCCGGCCAATCGATAGAAGAACTGAAAACGCTGGGCACGGTGCTGGGCGTTTTTGAGCAAATTCAATTCGGTGAAGCAACCATCACCCTGAAGCCCCATGACGTGTTGGTGTTTTACACCGACGGCATCACCGAAGCGATGAACGCCGAAGACAACCTCTTCGGTACGGAACGTCTGCGGGCGGTGGTCAGCCGCTGCGCCGCCGCGCCGGCGCAAGACATTGTGCAGGCTATTGTTGATGCGGTGCAGGATTTTTGCGGCCCAACCGAGCAATCGGACGATTTCACCTTGTTTATCGTCAAAAAATTGTAAAAATGATTGATTATTTTGCGATTATCCACCAATACATCCCCCCCAATTCGGACACGTACCGAATTTACATACCCCACGTCAGCATGGTCACCGCCGAAGCCCTGCGTCTGGCGGAAAGACTGGGCCTGTCCACAGCGCAACGAACCTTCATTGAAGAGGCGGCCATGCTGCACGACATCGGCATTGTGCGGGTCAACGCCCCGGCACTTGGCTGTACGAGCAGCTTGCCCTACATCTGCCACGGCGTCGAAGGGCGGGCCATACTGGAGGCGGAGGGCCTGCCCGCCCACGCCCTGGTGGCGGAACGGCACACCGGGGTGGGCATCACCCGCGCCGAAATCATCGCCCACCGCCACCCCCTGCCCCCCCGCGATATGCTGGCCGTCAGCATCGAAGAGAAAATTATCAGCTACGCCGATTTGTTTTACGGCAAAAAACATATCTGGCGGCGCAAACCCGCCGCAAAAATTCGCCGCAATCTGTCAAAATTCGGCCCACACAAGACAGACACCTTCAACCGGTGGCTGGCCTTTTTTGAAGGCGACTGACCGCTATGAACGCTCCGTATGCCTCGGCCCGCCACCGGGCGGCAGAGCAAACGCTGGCCCGCCTCAACCTGTTCGCCGACCTGGCCCCGTTTCAGCCCACGCTGGCCGGAACCATCCCCCTGAATATCGACCTGCCCGGCAGCGACCTGGATATTATTTGCGAGGCCCGCGACTTGCCCGCCTTTGCCGACCGGCTGGCATCGCTGTACAGGCATCGACCCGGCTTTGCCCTGACCCACCAGCAAGCAAACAGTTTGCCGGTGGTGGTTTGTCGCTTTGTGGTCAATGATTTCCCCATCGAAATTTTTGGGCAGCCCCGGCCGGTGCAGGCTCAAAACGCCTGGCGTCACCTGCTGGCCGAAGGGCGCTTGCTGACCATTGGCGGCCCGGCGGCCCGGCAGCGTATTCGGCAATTAAAGGGGCTGGGCCTTAAAACCGAACCCGCCTTCGCCGAATATTTTGCCCTG
>JAJRUC010000379.1 GCA_024278015.1 Chloroflexota bacterium | reverse complement strand
CCCAATATTATCAGGATGACCAGGGACGCTATTGGGCCAAAGGCGCCGAAAGCGGAGAGTGGTATTTTTACGATGATGCCGGCTGGCACCGGGCCGAAGAAATTTCGCCGCCCGCCGCCCCGCAACCCCAACCCGCCCCGCCAACGCCGGACGTTACGCCCTTCTCGCCCATCCGGCCGGCGCCCGATTATTTGCAATCGCCACCGCCGGCCCAGCCCCAGCCGGTTCAACAGCCGCCCGCCCAGCCGGTTCCGGCCCAGCCCCAGCCGGTTCAACAGCCGCCCGCCCAGCCGGTTCCGGCCCAGACGCCGCCCCAACCGATGGACGCCGCGCTGGAGCCGGGAGTGTGGTTCTATTTTGACGGCGAACAATGGCTGCGCTATCAGGACCCGGCAACAGACATGCCCGCCGAAGAGGAAGACCCCCTGCCGGCAGAAGAACCGGAAGCCGGCATGTGGTACTATTTTGACGGCGAACAATGGCTGCAATATTACGAAGACCCCAACGCCGGATTTGATTTTGAGGAAGAAGCGGAAGAAGAATACCCGCCGGAGGAAGAAGCGGCTGACGAAAGCTACGAAGACGATGATGAAGACCCGGCAGACGAGGAGACCGTCATCGAAATTGAAGACCTTGACGACTACATAGAAGTCATTGAAGTTGACGAAGCCGACATTATTGACCCGGAAGAAGACCTGGTTGACGCCGAATTTGAGGTGGAAATTTTTACGCCGCGCGATATGGCCGTGGCCGCCACCGCGCCGGTGTCTCCGGTTACAGAAGCCCCGGCCCCGCCCGTTAAACCCGGCGCCCCGGCAGAAACAGCCCCGCCCCGCCCCAAAACCGAACAAGTGCCCGTCACCCCCGGAAAACGACCCTCTGCCGCCGTGAAACCTGCGCCCCAAACGGGCCTTCGGGCTTTGCTCACAACGCTGCCGGCGTGGATATGGACGGCAGTGGGCGGTCTGGCTACTTTGATGGCGGCCGCATTTATCATCGTCGGTATTGTTTATTTGCTCAATAATCGGGAAAAAGCCGTCTCTCTGCTTGAGGCCCAACTGACTCCCACCCTGCCGGCGGCGGTGGCCCAAACCACGCCCACGCCGGCCGCCACGCCATCGCCCACGCCTACCCTGCCGCCCACGCCCACCTCTATTCCGCTCACCAACTTCACCAGCTCGTACTTCGGTTTTTCCATCGACTACCCCGCCGGCTGGGTTTTTAAAGAAGATGACGACCTGGTCATCTTCTCTCCCAGCGCGCGGGCGCTGGACAGAACCGCCGTCAACGGCGCGTCATTGTGGATTTTGGTAACGCCCGAAACGGACATTACGGTGTCGCTGGCCGATGGGCTGGCCCGGTTTAACCCCATCAGCGAAACGCTCAACGAAGGCATTATGACGATTGGCCGCCAAACATGGACATCTGCCCAAATCAGCTACACCTCGCCGGAAATGGGCGTTGATGCGATTGCCCTGGTGGCTTCAACCATCGTCAACGGCAGCAGCTACACCCTGCTGGCCGTGGCTCCCGCCGCCGAGTGGGAAGCGTACAAGCCGCTGTTCCAGTACGCCATCGACAGCTTCCGGTTTACCGGACAACAATCAGCGGCGGTCCCCGCGCAAGGCGCAACCGGCCCGGCAACCCAGGCCACCAAACCCGCCGGTACGCCCACGTCCACCGCCTCGCCCACGCCGCCAAAGGCTGCTGTCGTCAGCACCTACGTGGTGCAATCGGGCGACACCCTGGGCGGCATTGCCGTAAAATTTGACGTGAGTGTGGCAGACCTGGTCAAGGCCAACGGTCTGGACGACGAATCCGCCATCATTCGCATTGGGCAGGAACTTCGTATTCCGCAAACAGGGAGCGCAGTGGCCGCCGTAACGGCTACGCCATCGCCCAGGCCCAAAGCGACCAGCACCCCCAAACCAACGGCCACCGCCACAAAAAGGACAACGCCCAAAGCCACCGCCCTCGCCGCTACGGCCACTGTAACCGTGACCGCAGCCGCAACGCCCACCCCAAAAGCCACCGTCGCCCCCACGCCCACCGCCACCGCCACCCCGGAACCGGCCACCGCCTCGCTCAGCGGCAAAATCGCTTATCCGGCTTACAGCACCGATATTAACAGTTTTAACGTGTGGCTCTCCAATATCGACGGCAGCAATCCGCAGATTATTGCCGCCAACGCCAGCCAGCCCCAGTACGACGCCACCGGCACGCTGCTGGCCTATCGCTCATGGGCGCCGGACAAACGCGGCATCTTTTACGTTGATTACGTGGGTGGACGGCAAGGGCTGCTCACCACGTTTATTGAAGACGGGCTGCCGGCATGGTATACCGACGGCACGCTGGTCTTCACCTCCCGGCGAGAGGGCGACCGCGTGCCGCGCCTGTTCCGGGTGGGGCAAGACGGCGGAGACGGCTACGGGCTGGGCTTTATTTCCGATTACGTAGACACGCTGGCCGATAATCGGCTGGTGGCCCGGGGCTGCACCGCCGGCGGAGATTGCGGGCTGTGGGTTTTGCTGCCCGGCGGCGGCGGCGAAACGAAAATCAGCAGCGAAACCAGCGACACCGCCCCGGCGGGGCAGCCGCAGGGGGGCCGGATTGCCATTATGTCTTCCGGCCGGGAGCAGGCCGGCAACTGGGAGATCTGGACCATCAACGAAGACGGCTCTGACCCGGTGCGCCTGACCACAAACCCGGCCAACGACGGCCTGCCCGCCTGGTCTCCCGACGGAAAATCCATCGCCTTCATATCAGACCGGGGCGGAGTTTGGGCCATTTGGGTAATGAATGCCGACGGCACCGACCAGCGCAAACTGTTCGATATGCAGGGCGCGCCGGACGGCCAGGTACAACACGATGTGGATAATTCCAAAGGCTGGCTGGAAGAGCGCATCACCTGGATTCCGTAAGGTGTAATTAGCAACAAACAGCGGGCCGGCTTCCTGTTTTAACGGGGAGCCGGCTTTTTTTGCGCCCTTTTCCATTTCCGCATTTTATGTCCATCGCAAAATACGGTATACTTATAGCAGCTTACCCATTAATTGCCGTTAAATGACCTGATGCCAACCAACAACTGGGAACAACCGCTCCGATATTTAATTATCAGCTTTGTTTTTTTAGCCACTGTCTGGCTGATTGCCACCTTGCAGCCCCTTATCAGCTCGCTGGTGGTGGCTGCCTTGCTGGCCTACATACTGCATCCGTTGGTCAACGTTATCATTTCTCACACCCGGTTTAGCCACACCGCCGCCGTTAATATTGTCTATATGCTGTTTTTGCTTTTGCTGGGAGCCGTCCCGGCCATGCTGGTGCCCGTCATCCTTGAGCAAACCAAAGGTTTGTCTCCCGATTTTGAGTACATGGCCGGCCAACTCCAGCTTTTTACGGAAAGGCCGCTGATAATCGGGCCGCTGACTCTTTCGCTTGAAACCATAGTTGCTGATTTATCAACCTCAATTGCCCGAACCTTTGGCGATATAGCCACAAATTTTGCCTACGTGCTGGCCGGAATTTCAACCAATTTTTTGTGGATTCTGGTAATTATGGTGCTGGTTTACTATCTACTCAAAGATAGTCGCCGCCTGACCGACTGGTTAACCGGCTTTTTTTCCAGCCGGTACCAACACCACGCCCAACAACTTCTGGCCGAAATCGATTCGATTTGGGGCAGTTTTTTGCGGGGGCAATTATTGTTGATGCTGTTTGTGGGGGTGCTTTCGTGGCTGGGGGCCAGTATTGTGGGTATGCCCGGCGCATTTGTCATCGGGTTGATAGCCGGTATTCTGGACATCATCCCCTCTTTGGGGCCGACGCTGGCGGCCGTCATTGCCGCGCTGGTGGCTTTGTTTGAAGGCTCGTCCTGGTTGCCGGTTTCCAACATTTTCTTTGCGCTGATTGTGCTGGGCATCTTCCTGCTCATCCAGCAAATTGAAAATATCTGGCTAAGACCGGCGGTTATGGGCCGCCGGCTTAAATTGCACCCGGCCATCGTGTTGGTGGGGGTGTTCACCAGTCTGGCCTTGTTCGGCATCCTGGTTACGTTAATTATCATCCCCCTGCTGGCTACATTCAGCGTTTTGTTCCGATATTTTCGGCTGCGCATCCGGGGCATTGACCCCTACCCCCAACCAGTTCTCCCCGCCCAGGCAAAAGAACCCGCGCCGTAAATTCCATCAAGGGGCCAACCAAATAATTTCGGTGGTAATTTCCCGGGGAAAGATGCGCAACAAGCCTGCGCTGGACATCCGCCCCCGGGTAAAAGCAACCGCGCCGGGATTGAAAAAGAGCGTTTTGCCCATTTTTACGCTGAAAGGGGCGTGCGTGTGTCCAAAAACTATCACATCGGCGGCGGGAAACCGGCGCCCCAACCGGCGGGCAATATCAAAATTAAGGCGATGATTGGCCCCGCGCACAAATCGGGACCACACTAAATCCGGCCCCTTCATAGCCAACCCGCCCAGACCCGGTCTGTGGCCGTGAACCACAACAATTTTCCGCCCGGCCATGGTGAGCTGCACGGTTGCAGGTAAATTACGCCCCCCAAAACTCCGGTCGCCCACATGAATATTGCCCCGCACCGCATGCAAGGGCGCAATCTCTCCCAACGCCGCTGCACAGTCAATTTCATCCACATCGCCCGCATGCAAAATCAAATCAACCCCGGCAAAGGCGTTGAAAACACCGGCGGGCAAGGCGGCCATGCGATAGGGCAAATGGGTGTCCGAGAGAACACCGATGGTCAGCGGGCGTTGAATACGCATTTTTTTATAGTAGCACCGCCGCCCCAAAGCGTCAAAGTGATTCGGAAACAATGCCCGCCTGGCAGGGCAGTTGACGCTCGCCGTTTGCCTGCTACAATTATTAAGCAATCATTGAACATCTTTCATCGCCGCGCCGTAATATAATTATCCAAATTCCACCCAGGCGTGGATTTCTCAGGTTGTTTTTATGAACAAACAGTCAGGTTTAATAAAGAACAAACCGATTATCGCCCTGACGGCGCTGATGGTCTTCATTTTTTCCAGTGGCGTAGGCGCTGCGGGCTGGACCGCCGGCCTGAATATTGTGACCACGGTCGGGTTGGGGGCAGTGGTCATCGGCCTGATGATTAGCTACAGCCGGCTCCCCACGCTCATTGCCCATTTGTTCAGCGTCATCATCGGCGTGGGCTGGTCGTTTTTTATGGTCAGCCGCCTGCTTTTGAAAAACATCCCCTGGTTGATGCGCCGGGAAATTATGATGGACCGCATACAACGCTGGCTCACGGTGGCCGTAGAAGGGGGCCTTAGTTACGATAATTTAATGTTTATCTTCCAGATGAGTTTAATTATCTGGCTGGCCGGCTACCTGACCATCTGGCTGATATTTAGGGCCGGCAAGGTGTGGCAAGCCCTGTTACCCGGCGGCGGCATCCTGTTAATTGTCTTTCATTACGCCCCCAACAATTTGTCCGGCTGGGTGTACGCCTTTTTGGGCATCAGTTTATTGCTCATCATCCAGTTTAATCTGGCCGAACACGCCCTTCGCTGGCGCGCCCGAAATATTTATTTTCGGTCTGATATCGGGTTCGATTTTTTTAGAGAGGGGCTTGTTTTCTCGCTGATAATCATTACCCTGGCCTGGCTGGCACCCGCCGTGGAAAAAACCCAAACGCTCAAACTCTTCGACCGGGCCGACCGGGAATGGCGTTCTCTGCAAAATGAGTGGAACCGCATGTTCGCCAACCTTGACTACAAGCCGGATTCCATGCAATACGCCGATAACTTCAGCCAGTCGCTTGCTTTGGGGGGGGCGCGCACCCTTACCTCAGAGCCGGTGATGACCGTCAAGGCGCCGGGGGGCCGCTACTGGCGGGCGGTTGTCTTTGATGAATACGACGGACAGGGCTGGCGCAGCAACGACCAAACCGATATTGATTTTAACCGCTCCGGAAACGCGGCTTCGCTGCCGTTTTATCGCCGCAGAATGGCTTTTACTCAAACCTACACCTTTGCCGCCGATGGCCCCACCGTGCTATACGCAATGTCGTACCCGGTTTCAGTCAATCGCAGCGCCCTGGCCAGGACAACCTATATCACCCCGGAAGAAACGCAGGGCAGCAATCGCAATTACTGGCCCGGCAAAAGCCGCCCCTGGCTGGCAGATATTACGTACATCGCAAGCGACAGCCGGCTGCGGGCCGATGAATCGTATCAGGTTGTTTCGCTCATTTCTGTGGCTACCACCGAACAGTTGCAACAAGACGATACCGCCTATCCGAACTGGATAAAAACCCGCTACACGCAACTCCCCGCCGGAATCCCGCAGCGCGTGTTTGACCTGGCCGCCGAAATTACCGCCCAGGCCGGCACGCCATACGATAAAGCCTCAGCCGTCGAAACCTGGTTGCGAGAGAATATCGCCTACAACGAAGGCATTGACATCCCGCCCCCTGACCGGGACAAGGTAGACTACATCCTCTTTGACCTGAAACAAGCCTATTGTGATTATTACGCCACATCAATGATAGTGATGCTGCGCTCGCTGGGCATTCCGGCCCGGCTGGCCGCCGGCTACGCCAGAGGCACCCCGGAAACGCTCGATTCGCAGGAACTGGTGTACTTTGTCCAAAATAAAGACGCCCATTCCTGGGTGGAAGTCTTTTTTCCGTCGTATGGGTGGGTTGAATTTGAACCCACCGCCGCCCAACCCGTTATTGTGCGGCAGGAAGAAGACCCGGCCGGCAACAACGGCAACCCGGACCGCGGCCCGAATGAAGACGCCCTGAACCCGCTTGACCAGGCCCGCGATATTGACCTCGGCGCCGACTCCGCCGCCCGCCCATTGTTTTATCAGGTCAGCCTGCCGTTTTGGGGCGATGTGCAAATTTCCGGGCGGGCAGTAACCACCGCCGTCGGGGGGATTGTGGTGGTGATGATTGGTTTGCTGATTTGGGGAGGGCTATCGATACTGGCCCGGCAAGATTACCGGATTGAGCTGAATATCGGCGGGGATGGTATTCGCTTGCAGCGCCGGCCCCGCACAACGGCTGCCGGCCCTTCAATAGATGCCGTCTATCTGGCGATGATTCGGCTGGCAGCCTGGCTGGGCTTCAAAAAACTGCCTACCCAAACCCCCTACGAGCATGCCGGTCTGGTGGGGCGTCGATTGCCTGCCGCCAAACCGGAGGTCGATTTAATTGCCGCTATGGTCGTTGAGCAAATGTACAGCCGCCGGCATCAACCATCGGAGCAAATTCAGGCGAAGGTACTGGCCGCCTGGAACAAAGCCCGCCCGATATTTTATCGAGCTGTTTTTGAAGCGAAAAATCCGCTGCATAAAATTACCGGCCGGATAAAGTGGTAGCTAAAATTCAACTGCCAGCGCCCCTTTGGGCATTGAAAAGTGCATAAAGGTTTCGGCCCGCCGGACGTGGGGCATATTTTGCAGGCGAGACAGTACATCCAGCAAATGGTCATTATCCTTGCACGTCAATTCAAGCAGCAAATCAAAGCTGCCCGCGCAAACAACCAGGCGCGTCACCTCGTCCATAGCGGTCAGTTTATCGGCCAGCGAGCGGGCGTCTCCTTCGGCCACGCTAATGCCCACGGTAGCTTCAATGTGATGTTCTTTCAGCTTCGGGTTCAGGACAGCAACCACTTTGATAACGCCGCGCATAATCATATGGTTCGTTCTGTCTCGAATGGTGCTGGCCGGAATACCAATCTCGTCGCTCATCTTTGCAAAAGATTCCCGCCCGTCTTTTTGCAATATGGCTATAATTTTCTGGTCAATCACATCCAGGTCGTATAAACCATAAATGGTGCTTTTAGTTGCCGTCTGAAACGTCATTGTCCACCTTTTCCAAAATCAGTGTCAGGAAGCCTGCAAATCCGCTATTCAAGCGATTTTACCACACCTTCTTCGCTCAATCAAATTCGATGGGGCATGTAGCGCCTCTTGATTGCTCGGACCATATAGTTGGGGGAAGAATTACCCGGCCGCTGCGCCGTTTGACCGGCCGGCCGCAAAAAAAGTACCCCGACTTGGGGTCGGGGCACTTGACTTAAGGAGGGGAGGCAAATAATAACACTTGCAAAACCGTTATTGTGAAATATAATACAAAATTGCGCGTATTTGTCAAATCGGGAACTTTGTTTTAAAACTGTGTGACTACGGTTGTAAAATTTAACTGGCAGTATTTCTTGTCATCCAGGTTCACCAATTTATGGAAGGAAGAGGAAAAATGGCCCATATCAAAAAAACCAAAGGCGTTATCGGTATTTTAACCGGCGGCGGCGACGTGCCGGGGCTGAATCCGGCCATCAGAGCGGTCACTGTCCGGGCAATCAGAGAAGGCTATCAGGTCATCGGCATTCGACGGGGGTGGGCCGGGGCCATTGAGCTTATCCGCGACAAAAAGGCCGATAACAGCAACAATTATCGTATTTTAACGGAAGAAATTGTCAACAAGGCGGGCCGAACCGGGGGCACATTTTTGCACAGTTCACGGACCCGCCCCAGCCATGTGCCCAAAATTAACTTGCCCAAACACCTGCAAGAGCAATACACGGCAGAAATCAATGACTTAACGCCCGAAGTCCTCAAAAATCTTGATTTTTTGGGAATTGACTATCTCATTCCCATCGGCGGCGACGATACGTTGAGCTATGGCGTGCAGCTTTACAAACAGGGCGTCAAGGTGGTTGCCATCCCCAAAACAATGGATAACGACGTACCCGGCACCGATTACTGCATCGGCTTTAGCACCTGTGTCACCCGCACCATCGAAATGACGAATATGCTGCGCACGTCGGCCGGGTCTCATGAGCGCTTTTTGGTGCTGGAAGTATTTGGTCGCTACGCCGGGTTTACGGCCATGCTGCCCACCATGGCCGGAGCCGCCAATCGCTGCGTCATCCCTGAATATAAATTCGACATTGACCAGTTGACCGAATTGATGATCTCTGACCGCAGCAGAAACCCCAGCAATTATTCGGTGGTGCTGGTTTCTGAAGGGGCAATGTTTACCGGCGGGGAAATGATTTTTCAGGACCAGGAAAAAGATATGTACGGCCATGCCAAGCTGGGCGGAATCGGCGACCTGGTTTCGGCCAAACTGAAGGAACTTTCGCCGAAATACAATAACGGCAAACGCATCAATTTTATCACCCAGAAACTGGGCTATCTGGTGCGCGGAGGCGACCCGGACGCTATTGATTCGATTGTGCCGATGGCTTACGGCAATCTGGCCCTGGATTTGATTCTGGACGGTTTTTACGGGCGGTTGGTTGTCCTTAAAAACGGCCGCTACGATAACGTGCCGCTTGAGGTTATCACCAGTTCCAAGAAAATAGTTAATGTAAGAGCGCATTACAGCACAGAGCGTCTGCGCCCGCATTATCGCCGCTTTGAAATGAAGCCGCTGTTCATTATGACCAGCGAATAAGTTGGAGACTGGAAACTCACCGGTGATAATTCTTCAATTTCCCGGTCTCTAATCTCCGGCGGTCAACGTCAAATTCGGCGCAACGTCCAGGTCCCAATTGCTGAACCGGCCCGCCAGATAATGCCGGTAGGCGGCGGCTCCAATCATGGCCGCGTTGTCTGTACACAGAAACAGCGGCGGAAATTGAACCGGGCAATTGAGGCGAGCGGCCATTTCCTGCCGAAGATGGGCGTTGGCGCTTACCCCGCCGGCGACGAGTACAGCCTGCACCCCGAAGGCCTGGGCGGCGGCCCGCGTTTTTTGCACCAGCGCCTCAACAATGGCGGCCTGGATACCGGCGGCCAGGTCTGCCACGGGCATTGTCCCGTTCTGCAAGGCGGCCATAGCCGCCGCAGACGGTTGTCGCAGGTTGCTCACCGGGGCGTATTTTTGCACAAGGCGCAAAACCGCCGTTTTCAGGCCGGAAAAGCTGAAATCGTAGTCTTGCCTGGTTTTTGCCCGTGGCAACTTGAAAACCGCCGAATTTCCGCCCTGAGCCGCTTCCTGAATGGCCGGGCCGCCCGGATAGCCAATTCCCAGCAGCCGGGCCGTCTTGTCGAAGGCTTCTCCGGCGGCGTCATCAATTGTCCGGCCCAATATTTCATAGTCGCCATGATTGCGCATCAAAACCAGTTCGGTGTGCCCCCCGGAAACAATCAACCCCAAAACCGGAAACGGCGCCGGTGCGGGGAGCCGCCCGTCAACGGCCAGCCGGCTGGAATACAAATGGCCTTCCAGATGATTAACGCCAATCAGGGGCAGGCCGGTTGATATGGCAAGCCCTTTGGCCGCATTGACTCCCACCAGCAAACTACCGCTTAAACCGGGGCCGCAGGTTACGGCCACGGCATCCAGGCCCGCCCAATCCGTACCGGCTTGCGTCATAGCCTCTTGCACCACCGTATCGATAGCCAGAATGTGTTGCCGGGCGGCAACCTCCGGAAAAACGCCCCCGTACCGGCGGTGAATTTCAATTTGCGAAGCGACGACATTGGAGCGCATTATCTGCCCGTCCTCAACGACGGCGGCGGCGGTTTCATCGCACGATGATTCGATGGCTAAAATCGCGGTCATAAATCAGGCCTTCTCCGCAAAACGGGGCAACTGCGCTTGCAGGGCGCCGATAAATTCGCTTAAAATCATGGCCGTTGCGCCCCACACATCCCGGCCGGACACATCGTAATACGGAATGTTTATCAACCCCAGGGTGGCGTGCCGGATGGTTTTTCTTTTCCGGATTTCTGAATCGAAAAAGAGTGCCAGCGGCGGCTGGAGAATTTCTGCCACTTCCCGGCTGTCCGGCACAAAGGCGGGCCGCGCGGGCGTAAAGCCCACAAAGGGAGAAACCTCAAAATTACTGGGGGGAATGTACAGCGGCGTCAGGGGGCCAAGTAAAGTTATCCGGCCCGGCGAGACGCCCACTTCTTCATACGTTTCTCTCAGGGCTGTCTCCGATAACGGCTCTCCGTTTTCTCTGCCGCCGCCCGGAAAGGCAATTTGCCCGCTGTGGACGCCATCGTATTCCGCCCGCCGAATGAGTACCAGATGCAGGTTGCCCGCCGGGTTGGAGTACAGCAGCAGCAGCACCGCGCCCTCTCGCCGGTTGGGCCGCATCAGGCGTAGCCGGTCGATATTGCGGCGGCTGTCGGGGGCCATAGGGTCCTGGCCGGTTACGCCGGGCAGCGGCGCCCGCAAGGCTTGTTTGACGATATTTATATCCGGCACAGGCATATTCTAGCGTTCTCCCCGTAGTTCGGCGGCCATTTGCTCAAAAAAAATCACCATAAATTTATGGCGCTGTTCGGCAATGGTTTTGGCCGCACCGGTTAATAATTTATCCTTTATCCGAAACAGCTTCACGTCAAATTCCTGCCGGGCGGTATGAACGCCTGCGCTGTCATCGGCCCACAACCGCCGGCCGGCGGCCCCGCTGAAGGCAAAGGCTCTGGCTATGCCCACCGCGCCAATGGCATCGAGCTTGTCGGCGTCGTACAGAATTATGGCCTCAATGGTTTGGGGCGGGTTATCCACCCGAAAGCGGTGGGCGGCAATGGCGTGGCAAACCGCGTCCACAAAATCGGCGGGGGCGTGTTGCAAAATTACCCGCGCCCGACGCGCTCCTTCGGCGGCGTGGTCAAGGCCGGTTTGGCGCTGGTCGGCGCGGGCAATATCGTGCAGCAGGGTGGCTGTTTTCAAAATTTTCAAATTGACCGTTGCCTGGGTTTGGGCAATTTTTTGGGCATTGGCCCATACGCGCAATACATGGTCAAAATCGTGGACCACATCGTTATGATAACAGGTTTCGGCTTGTTCGATGGTGATTGGCATGGAACTATGATTCGGCGCTATCTTTGGTTAAATGGAACGATTTGATGGCAATTTGCAGGTTCAGGCGGGTTTCCGGCTCGGTCAGGGAGGTTTGGCAACAGGTTTCGATTTGCTTCAGCCGGTAGGCCAGGGTGTTGCGATGGATACCCAGCACGCGGGCGGTTTCGGCTGCGTTGCCGCCGCAATCCAGAAAAATTTCCAGGGTGTACAGCAATTGCGCCCGCGCGGCCCGCTCGTCGGTGGCTAAAATTTTCACCCAGTCGGCGTAGCGATTATTGGTAGTGGCTTGCGGGGGCAAATGATACAACCAGTGTAAAAAGCCCAGTTCCTCAAATTTGAAGATGCGGCTTTCGCCGTTGAGCATCAGCCCTATTTCCAGCGCTTCCTTGGCTTGCTCATAACTTTGGGCCAGGTCGGTGAGGGTGGGGGCCACCGCCCCAATGCCGATTTTCATTTCCGGCAGGCGTTCAAGCAACGCCCGGCCCAGGGTTTGGTCGTAAACGTGGTCGGGCAAAATCAAAATAAGATTCTGGCCCAACGGCTGTAAAATCAGGTTCGAGGTATAGTCTCGCACCACCGGCATAAATTTATCGGCCAGCCGCAGCGAAGGCAGTACGCCCGCCGGCGGTCGCAGCAAAATTACGCGCTGGGCCTGTTCCAGATCCAGCCCCAGCCGGTTGGCCTTGTCTGCCAGCGCCAGCGAATGGGGATGTTTGCTCAAAAGCTGAGAGACCACATCGGCTTGCAGCCGGGCCACCGTTTGTTTGATGGTGGTGTCTTTAAGCATAATCAGCGCGGCCACAATCGCCGCCCGCTCAATGGTCATGGCATCGGCTTCGCTCAACGGCTCATCGCCGGCAATCAGCCACAGATAGCCGTAAATTTCGCGTTCAACCATAATCGGAGAGACAATGCGCTCTTTGGTCATGCCGTGTTCCGGCCAGGCGGGGACAATGGTGGGCTTCAGGCTGTGTTGAAGTTGGCTTAATATGCCCTGTTCCTTGACAAAATTCCGAATCAGTTCCGGCGTACCCCCCGTCTCGATGCTTTTTTGGCGGGCAATGTCTGACTCTCCGTGTTTGGCGTAGGCCAGCAAATTAAGGCTGGGGTCTTCAATGGTGACGGCCCGGTTGACCAGTTCGGTCAGGGCTTCGGCCAGTTCCTGCAACCCGCCCCCTTCCAGCACAATGTGGGTCAGGCGCTGGTGAATGTGGTCAGAGCGTTTAAGCATGGCGTAATGCTGGCTGATGAGCTGCTCGTGGATGGTGCGGGTAATTTTTACAAACGGAATTTCTCGCGGCACGGTGATGACGGGAAAATTCCACACCTCGGCGGCGGCCAAAAAAGCGGGCGGCACCGTTTGAAAAAACTTGCCGCCCACAGAGATGATGATACCCGCCAGCCCGGCCTGGGCCAGTTCGGCCACAAAGCGGGTTTGGGCTTGCGGGTCATGGGGCAAGCCTTGTCCGGTGGTGATAATCAGGTTTCGGCCGGGGCCGACCATTTCAATCACTTCCGGCACGTCAATAATGTGCGACCATTCAACCGGCTGCTCCAGCCCGGCTGCGCCGGCCACCACATTTGCCGATTTAAATACAGGGTCTTTCAGTAATTTTGATAAGGTTATCATAATCCTTCTTGTGCATAGTAAACAAAATAGTTTGTATTAGCATACTACCAGGCCCAAATTTTGGCAACCGGTACAACGCAGTAAATATACTTTGCGCCAGGCTATTTTGCAAGGCGGCGGTTCGCAAATTCGGCGTTTCAAGGTATACTGTCATCGATAATTTGGTGGTGGTAATTTTTGACTGATGGGACAATTTGTCTTTCCTCCTCTCCCTAACCCTCTCCCCGCTGGGGAGAGGGAATTTTGCTCCCTCCCCTTTTAGGGGGAGGGTCGGGGAGGGGGTTTTCGTCCATCAGTCAATCCTGGCCACTACCGATAATTTTACAGGAGAAGCCCATGCCAAAATCAGGCGCGCACGTGTCCATAGCCGGCGGCGTAGACAAAGCCTTTGACCACGCTGAGAAAACCGGCTGCGAGACCATACAAATTTTCACCAAAAACAACAACCAGTGGAAGGCTCGCCCCCTTAAAGACGATGAGATTGCCCGCTTTCACGCCCGCCAACAGGAAACCGGCATCGGCCCGGTGATAACTCACGCCAGCTATCTGCTCAACCTGGGTTCGCCGAAGGACGAGTTATGGCAAAAATCCATCGACGGCCTGATAGTAGAGCTTGACCGCTGTGAAATACTGGGCATCCCGCACCTGGTTTTGCACCCCGGCGCGCACGTCGGCAGCGGCGTTGAGGCCGGTCTCTCGCGGGTGGCCCAGGCCCTCGACAAGGTGCATGCGGCCCTGCCGGAACACGCCGTTAAAGTGGCGCTGGAAATTACCGCCGGGCAGGGCAGCACCCTGGGCCGCACCTTTGAGGAACTGGCGGCTGTCATCAACCAATGTTCGCAACCGAACCGGCTGGCGGTGTGCTTCGACACCTGCCACGCTCTGGCCGCCGGCTACGATTTTCGGACGCAGGCCGGCTACGAAACGATGTGGGCCGATTTTG
>JAJRUC010000378.1 GCA_024278015.1 Chloroflexota bacterium | reverse complement strand
GGTGGAAGGCGTGGCCAAATTGGCAAACGATGCCCGCTTCGCCTACGACAGCTATCGCCGCCTGGTGCAGATGTTCGGCAGCGTGGTGATGGATATTGATGAAGAACCCTTTGAAGAAGAACTGGCCGCCGCCCGCCAAAAAGCCGGCGTCAAAACCGATGCCGAACTCAACGCCGAACAGTGGAAAGAAGTGACCGCCGCCTTCAAAAAAATCTTCAAAGAGGCCACGGGCCGCGATTTTCCGCAAGACCCGATGGAACAAATCAGGCTGGCGACTGAAGCCGTCTTCAAAAGCTGGAACGGCAAACGGGCCATCAGCTATCGCAACGCCGCCGGCATTGCCCACGACCTGGGCACCGCCGTCAACATCGTCACAATGGTCTTCGGCAACATGGGCAATAGCTCCGGCACGGGCGTGGCCTTTACCCGCGACCCCTCCACCGGCGAAAAAATAATCTTCGGCGAATACCTCATCAACGCCCAGGGTGAAGACGTGGTGGCCGGTATCCGCAACGCCGCCAAAATTGCCGAAATGGAACGCGAACTCCCCGCAGCCTACCGGCAATTCCTTGAAATTTGCGACAAACTGGAAGACCACTATCGGGAAATGCAGGACGTGGAATTTACCATCGAAAACGGCAAATTGTGGATGCTGCAAACCCGCGACGGCAAACGCACGGCCCGCTCGGCCATAAAAATCGCCGTCGATATGGCGAATGAAGGCTTCATCAGCCGCGAACAGGCCGTTTTGCGCGTCAGCCCGGAGCAGGTAGACACCCTGCTGCACCCCCAATTCGACCCCGCCGCCAAAAAATCGGCGGCCAACGACGGCCAATTCCTGGCCAAAGGGGTCAACGCTTCGCCCGGCGCGGCTGTGGGCGTGGTGGCCATGGACGCCGACCTGGCCGAACAATGGGGCAAGGAAGAGGGCAAAGACGTGATTATGGTGCGGCAGTTTACCCGCCCGGACGACGTACACGGTATGTTGGCCGCCAAAGGCATCTTCACCACCGAAGGGGGAGCCACCAGCCACGCCGCCGTGGTGGCCCGCCAGTTTGGCGTGCCCTGCGTAGTGGGGGCCAGCGACGTAACCCTTAATTACGAAAAACGCGAGCTGTCTGTAAACGGCGTGGTGGTCAGGGAAGGGGACTGGATTTCGATTGACGGCACCACCGGCGAAGCCTTTGCCGGCCGAATCCCCACCATCGAAACCAAACTTGAAGAGCAGGACGACCTGAAAACCCTGCTCAGTTGGGCCGACGATTTCCGCCGCCTGCAAGTATGGGCCAATGCAGATTACCCCGACGACGCCCGGCGCGCCCGCGATTACGGCGCTCAGGGCATTGGCCTGTGCCGCACCGAGCATATGTTCTTTGAAGAAGTGCGCCTGCCCACCGTGCAAAAAATGATTCTGGCCGATGACGAATCCGTGCGCCAGGACGCCCTGGATACCCTGCTGCCCTATCAACGGCAAGACTTTGCCGGGCTGTTCCGGGTAATGGACGGCCTGCCCGTCATCATCCGGTTGATTGACCCTCCCCTGCACGAATTTATGCCGGAACACGACGAAGTCTTTGCCGAAGTCATTGAAATGCGCGTTAAAGGTGAAACCGACGGTCTGGCCGAAAAAGAGGCGCTGCTGGCCGCCATCGAAAGTATGCACGAAAGCAACCCCATGATGGGCCTGCGCGGGGTGCGCCTGAGCATGATGATGCCCGGCATCGTCAAAATGCAGGTGCGGGCCATTTTTGAAGCCGCCTGCGAAGTGGTCAAGGAAGGCAAGGTCGTCAAACCCGAAGTGATGATTCCCCTGACCGGCCACGTCAACGAACTGAAAACCATCCAGCCGCAACTGGAAGAAGTAGCCAAAGCCGTGATGAATGAGCAAGGCGTAAATGTTGACTACAAATTCGGCACCATGATTGAAATTCCGCGCGCCGCCGTAACCGCCGCCGAAATTGCTGAAGTGGCCGAATTTTTCTCCTTCGGCACCAACGACCTGACCCAAATGACCTTCGGCTACTCCCGCGACGACGCTGAAGCCGGCTTTTTGCTGGACTACGTGGAAAAAGGCGTGCTGCCCCAAAACCCGTTCCAAACCATTGACCAGGACGGCGTGGGCCAGTTGATGAAGTGGGCCGTGGACAACGGCCGCAAAACCCGCCCCGGTTTGGAAGTGGGCATCTGCGGCGAACACGGCGGCGACCCGGCTTCCATTGCCTTCTGTCACAGCATCAACCAGAATTACGTCAGTTGCTCGCCCTTCCGCGTGCCGGTGGCCCGCCTGGCTGCCGCCCAGGCCGCGCTGAAGGAAAAAGGCTTCACCGCCAAATAAATAACTCGCCTTACACTTTAAAAATTGTAACTACTCACCCCCCTCTAACTCCCCCCTCGTGAGGGGGGAGAATGTAACACTTCCCCCCGTCAACGGGGGGATTGAGGGGGGGTAAAAAATGGCAAAGCCGCTCTAATTGGTAACTTTATCTCTGATGCCTGAGTAGTTACTAAAAATTGACAAATTCAAGATGATGTCAATTGTGGCATTGCCCCCTCCTCCCTCTTTGAGGGGG
>JAJRUC010000377.1 GCA_024278015.1 Chloroflexota bacterium | reverse complement strand
GCAGGCCATTGGTCGGCAAATTGTTATGACACGGTTGAGAATCAGAATTACTCATCCGGCTTCAGGCGCATTTCAGTTTGGGGGCAAGTCTGTGCAGGGACACGCTGCAGCGTGCCCCTACACAGTACAATTTTCCTGCCGGTTTTGCGGAAAAATCGTAGGGGCGGCTCGCGAGCCGCCCCTACCGGGGCAAACGGTAGTCAAACACAACCTTAAAATCTACTTTACCCCGTTTGGGGCACACGTACAACAGCCCTGCATCCGGCTTCAGGCGCATTGACACGCTCACTTATTCGCTATAAAATAAGACCATACATTTAACATCCCGTCAAACGTTGAATGATGGGTTTTATGCCGGCTCGCGGGGACACGACGCATCGTGCCCCCGCAGTAAAATGCCTCTGCCTATCAAAATACATTTGACACGGCACTGATATTCGGCTGAAAATTTACGTTGTTTAGCGCGTAATCAAGGCAAACCATGAGTTTTAGACAACGATTATTGTTCATTTTATTGGGATTGGCAGTTGCGCCCCTTCTATTGGCGTTGCTGATTGCCATTCCCGCCGCCCGGCAGTCAATTACCAGAGACAAGCTGGCTGAAATGGATGTAATTGCCACCCTGAAAACGGTTCAGCTTGCGGAGTGGCTGGCTGAAGGACAGCGGGTGGCCTTTTTGGTGGCTGACTGGCCTGAAACAGAAGACTACGCCGGATTGCTGCACGCTTCGCCAAATACAACTGCTCAAGTGGAGGGACAACGCGCCTTCATTAGTAAAATAGCAATGTATGTTGGAGAATATAACTTCATCCAGTCCATTTCGGTGGTAAATGCCGCTTCCGGCGAGGTGGTACTTTCTACAGATACGCGCCTGATGGGCCGGAACTGGTCCGACAAGCCGTTCTTGACGCTGGGGCCAAAGAGGGACAATAACATTGGGGTGTCCATCGAAAGCGGAGAGGGTGCGCCGCCGGTAGTATTTCTCAGTACCCCGGTTTGGGGGGATGATGGAGCGGTCATTGGGGCTGTTGTCATTCAGATGGAAATCAGCCATTTGCAAGAGATATTAAGCAATACAAGCGGTTTGGGGGCCGGCGGGCGCGTTTATCTGGTAGACCCCAACGATGTTCATATAGCGTTATCCAGCGATGGCCCGGAGATGCTGCGCCCCACCACAACTGAAAGCGAAGGTATCCGCCGGGCGCGGGCCGGGGGCAGCGGCAGCGCCACCTACCAAACCAACACCGGCGATACTGTGCTGGGGGCTTATCGCTGGCTGCCGTACGGCAAATTGGGGCTGGCAATTGAGATGAACCAGTCGGAATTAAATACCCGTTTGCTGCCCGTAAGCCTGAGTCTGTTGGGGTTGATACTGGTTTTAATAGCCGTTGTGGTGCCGGCAGCCCGCTATCTGTCAAGCCGGCTGGCCGACCCGATGGAACGCATTGCCCTGGCCGCCCAAACCGTGCGTGCAGGCAATCTGGCGTACCGCGCCCCCCGCTCCGGCCTGCCGGAGGCGGACCAACTGGCTCTGGCCTTCAATGAAATGGCCGGGACCTTGCAGCAATCTCAGCAGGAACTGGCCCGCCAGGTAAAAGCCCGCACCGCCGAATTAACCAAAACCAACCAACAACTTCACCGGGAAATTGCAGAGCGGGCCAAAACCGCCGCAAAATTGCAGGAAAGCGAGGAACGCTTTCGGCTGGCATTTTATACCAACCCGGATGCCATTGTAATTAGCGCCTTGGACGATGGTCATATTGTTGATGTTAATGAAGGCTTTACGGTCACTACCGGCTACACCAGAGCAGAGGCCATCAGCAAGACTTCGGCAAAGATTAACATTTGGCACAACCCGGCAGACCGCGCCCGTTTGGTGCAGGGGCTGCAAGAAACCGGCTATGTTGAAAACCTGGAAGCCCGGTTTCGGCGGAAAGACGGCTCAATAATAACCGGCTTGATGTCGGCCCGGCTTATCTCCATCAACGGCGAGATGTGTACTATTTCCGTCACCAGAGATATTTCCGACTGGAAAGCCATGCAGCGGGCCGTAAAAGAAAACGAAGCCCGCTACCGCAGCCTGTTTGAGGATTCGCCCATTTCTTTGTGGGAAGAGGATTTTTCGGCGGTTAAGCGGAAACTTGGTGACCTGGCCGCCGCAGGCGTAATCGACCTTCAGGCATACTTCAAGGCGCATCCAAAGTTGATGCGGGATTGCATCCGGCTGATAAAAGTCATCGACGTGAATCAGGCCACTGTCTCCCTGTTTCGGGCGGATACAAAGGCTAAACTGCTGGACGACCTGAACGTCATCTTTCCCGCCGGGGCGTTATCGACATTTGCCGCAGAATTTGCCGCCCTGTTTGCGGGGGCCACCCACTTTCAGGGCGAACAAATCCATCAGACTTTAAGTGGGCGGCTGTTGCACACCATCATTCGCCTGTCTATTGCGCCGGGCTACGAAGAAACATGGGGCAAGGTGTTTGTCTCGGTACTGGATGTGACGGAAACCCGTCAGGTGGAACGCGCCCTGGCCCGAAGCGAGGCCCGCTATCGCCAATTGGCAGAAACCGCGCAGGACGTCATTCTGACGCACGATATGACCGGACGGATAACCTACGTCAACAACGCCGGCATTGTCTTCAGCGGATATAGCCGCGAGCAAATTTTAAAGATGAATGTTCAGGACTTGATTTCTGAAACACATCAGCAAAATATTGCCGCGCGTGGCCGGCAACAAAAAAAAGGTAATACCTGCGTTTATCTGTACGAAGTGGAGATGAAACACGCATCGGGCCACCTGATTCCGATGGAAGTCAGTTCATCGCCCCTGTTGCAAGACGGCGAAATTACCGGCGTTTTGGCAATGGGCCGCGATATTACCCGCCGCAAACAGCGAGAGGCCGAAATTCAGCGTCGTAATCAGGAACTGACGCTGCTGAACCGGGTTATCGCCGCCTCGGCCTTTAACCTTGAGCCGGAAGTGATGCTGGAAACCGTGTGTCGAGAGGTAGCCCTGGCCCTTGAAGTGCCGCATGTGGCCGCTATCTTGCTGGATGAGCAAAAAACAATTGCCACCATTGCGGCTGAATTTGCCGTTGCAACGCAGACCACGCTGCTGGGACAGACCGTCGAAGTGCGCCGCAGCCGGTTGGCGCAGTACCTGCTGGTTCAAAAAGCGCCGCTGGTTATCGATGATATTCAGCAGGAACGCCGCATCGACCCGCCGCTGCGGGCCTTGTTTAAGCAGGTTAATCTGGCTTCTCTGCTGTTGCTGCCGATGGTTATTGAAGATATGCTGGTGGGGGCGCTGGCTTTGGGCACTGTTGAGGCGCATCACTTTTTGCCGGAAGAAATCAGCCTGAGCTGGAGCGTGGCCGACCAGGTGGCCGGGGTTTTGGCCCGCACCCGGCTTAACCAAACGCAGCAACGCTTGTTGACCGCCATTGAGCAACTGAACGAAAGCGTCATCATCACCGATATTGAAGATAACATCATTTACGTCAACCGGGCGTTTGAAGAGGTAACAGGCTACAGCCGGGCAGAGACGTTGGGCCGCAAGCCAGATATTTTGTATAGCGGGTATCATGATGTCGCGTTTCTTCAGGAAATATGGGAAACTATCAATGCCGGGCAGGTGTGGCATGGGCGGATTGTCAATAAAAAGAAAAACGGCGGATTGTTCACCGAAGATGCGGTGGTCACTCCGCTTACAGACAAAAAAGGACAAATTGTTAATTTTATCACCGTTAAACGAGATGTCACCCAGGAACTTGAGCAAGAGAAGCAATATCGTCAGGCCCAAAAAATGGAAGCGATTGGCCGCCTGACCGGGGGTATTGCCCACGATTTTAACAACATCCTCACCGCCGTCAACGGCTTTGCCGAACTCTTGCAGCGCCGGCTGGAGAAGGACGACCCTCGCCGGAATTTGGTGGACAGCATCCTTAAATCGGGCCAGCGCGCCGCGGACCTGACCAAACAATTACTGGTTTTTAGCCGCAAAGACGCCTCTGAAGCCAGGGCGATAAGTCTGAATGCCATCATTGTTGACATGCACAAAATTTTAACGCATGTCATTGGCGAGACGATAGAGGTAGAGACCCATCTGGCCGATAATCTGGACAAAGTAAAAATTGACCCGACACAGGTGGAGCAAGTGGTTATGAACCTGGCCGTCAACGCCCGCGACGCTATGCCCGATGGCGGGCGGCTGGTTATCTCTACCGGAAATGTGTATCTGGATGAAGAAAATGCGGCCCGGTTTGTCGATTTGTCTGCCGGGGAGTATGTCTTGCTCACCGTGGCTGATACCGGGGTGGGGATGTCTGACGAGGTGCAAGCGCATCTGTTTGAACCGTTTTTTACCACTAAAGAACGTGGCAAAGGCACCGGCCTGGGGCTGGCTACCAGTTACGGCATTATCACCCAAAACGGCGGGCATATTTCGGTTGAAAGCAGGGTGGGCGCCGGCGCCACGTTTTATATTTACCTGCCTGCTACAGATGTAGAAGACCGTCTTGTTGTCAAGGTAAACGGCGATGAGACAGCAATGCCTGTCGGGACGGAAACAATTTTACTGGCCGAAGACGAGGAACCGCTGCGACGGATGATTGGCGAGGTGTTGCGCCAGCAAGGTTTCACCGTGCTGGAGGCCTCAAACGGGCAACAGGGGCTACAGGTCGCGTGCGCTCACAAGGGCCGCATAGACCTGCTGCTGACGGATGTGATTATGCCCGTGATGAACGGCAAACTCCTGGCCAGACAGTTGTTGGCAGAGCGCGCCAATATGAAGGTGTTGTATATGTCCGGCTATACCGATGATGTCCTCGGTGAGCAAGAGATGCTCTTGCCGAGCGTTGCTTTTTTGAAAAAACCGTTTCGGCTGCCGGTTTTGCTGCAAAAAATAAGGAATATTCTGGATATTGAGTTGAAGCGCGTATAATTCACCCAAATTATCCGGAGGCACGATATAATCGCCCCCCCGGCGGGCACGATGCGTCGTGCCCCTACGGGACAACTGTGACACATAACCCGCCGGTAGTCTATTCTTGCAATTGATGCCCGGCCGGCCGGCTTTGCAGCGCATACCACGCCGAAGCGGGCTGGTTGGCCGGTTTGCGGCCGAATTGCTTGCCCGTATTCCAGGTAACGACCAACTCCTGTTTGGCCCGGGTAATACCCACGTACAGCAACCGCAGCCGTTCTTTTACCAGTTCCAGCCGGGCTTCGTGGGTGGCGTCGCCCTCAAAACAGGCTGCGCCCGTTTCCAGGGCGGTCAATTGGGCCAACGTTTCGGCCTCAAGATTGAGCGAATCACGCACGAACCATTTTTCAGAAAAATAAGTATCCTGTGGCTGGCCGGAGGGGAAATTGTAATTGTTGACGCCCATCAGGTACACCCGGTCCCATTCCAGCCCTTTGGCCCGATGCATGGTAGCCACGGTCACTTTGCCGGGGGGCGGTTCAAAGCCGGTGTCTTCATCTTCAAAGCCGATGAAGCGGCGCTTGTTGCGGGCAATCTCGCCCAGTTCGCCGATAAATTGCGGCAGCCGCCAGTCCGGGTGGTTGCGGGCGCTTTGACGGGCCATCAACGCGAATTTGTGGGCCAGGGCCAGGTCGCCGGGTTGGTCAAACAAATCCTGGGCCAGTCGCAACACAAGCTGGTCGACGGGCAAGGTGGCGGCGGCGTGCCACACCCGCACCACCTCCCGGAACGCGCCCAACAATTCGCGGGCTTCTTCATCGTCCAAAATTGCTTCCTGATTATCCAGCCAGTCCCGGCCCGGCTGCGGCCACAAAAAATCTTCGGTGCGGGCGTTGCCCTGCAAATATCGCCGGCTCCGTTCATACACTAAAGCCGCATCGTCTTCCCAGTTATGACGTTGCCACACCTTAAACAGGGTGGCAAGCTGCTTGCCGCTGGTTGGCTGGGCCAAATGTTTCAGCGTATTTGCCAAAACGCCGGCGGTGCTGCGGGTGGTTGCCATGCTGTTGAGCAGTTCCACAAAGGGAACGCCCGCCTGTTTAAGGGCGTTGACAACATCGTGCCCTTTTTTGTTGCGGGGAACCAGAACTGCCACGGTTTGGTCCGGCCAGGCATCCAGCCATTTTTGCGCCGAGTTGACCACCGCCTGCAATTCTTTTTGCGGTGAAAATTTTATCTCCGGGAAGTAAATTTCGCGCGGGCGGTCCGGCGGGTTGGGCTGCGGGTCGTGGGGGGGCGTGGGCCGGATGAAGGGGGGCGTTAAGGCGCGGCGGGCGGCGGGGGCGGGGTGTTCGCGCTGAGTCCAGTCGATGAGATAGTTTGCCAGTCTGATGATACTCAGGCTGGAACGACCTGATTCCGGCATAGGCAGGCTGCGGGCGTTCTCTTCGGCCAGAAAGTTCAGCAGATTTTCCGGCCTGGCCGTGGTGAAGGTTTCGTAAATGGCCTGGTTGGGGTCGCCCACCCGCACCCAATTGCCCCCCGGCCCGGCCAGCGAGCGTAAAATCCGTTCTTGCAGCAAGCTGCTGTCCTGGGCTTCGTCTTCCAGAATGTAGGGCCATTTGCGCCGCAAGCGCAGCAAAAAATCGGGGTCAAGGTCTATCGCCAGCGAAGCCAGCCGAATCAGGTCGTCAAAATCGACGCCGGTGCGGGCCAGACGGGCCTGATAATCGCGGTAAATATCCAGCACCAGTCCGGCCAGCGGCAGGCGCACATCGTAGCGTCGATAAAAATCGCTCAGGGCTACGGGCGTTAATTG
>JAJRUC010000376.1 GCA_024278015.1 Chloroflexota bacterium | reverse complement strand
GTGCTGCTCAATGCTCAATTTATCGCCGTGGCTCAAATCATTGTTTACGCCGGGGCGATTGTGGTTTTGATTTTGTTCGTCATTATGCTGTTGGGGGCAGACCTGGGCGAAAAGATTCCCCGATGGATTACCGCCAAAAACGTTACAGCCGTCTTTTTGGCCGTGTCTTTTTTGACCATCACCGGCACCGCCGTCTTCGAATGGCTGTTTCCGGTGCAGGCCATTCGCGGCCCCGTCACCGATGAGGTCATTGCCCAAACCGGCAGTGTGCAACTGCTGGGGCAGGCCCTGTTCACCGAGTACCTGCTACCCTTCGAGTTGACCTCGATATTGCTGCTGGTGGGCATTGTGGGCGTGGTGGTTTTGGGCGGCTGGCGCAAAGTTCAGCACGGAGAGGGGAGGAATAAATGATTCCGACATCGTGGTATTTGCTGTTGGCGGCTGTTCTGTTTGCCACCGGCGCGGGCGGCGTGTTGCTGCGCCGAAACACGCTGGTTATTTTAATGTGCGTCGAACTGATGATGAACGCCGTCAACCTGACCTTTGTGGCCTTCTCTCACCAACTCGGTTCGATGACCGGGCAGGTGTTTGTCTTTATGATTATGACCGTGGCCGCGGTAGAAGCCGCCGTGGGCCTGGCTATTCTGGTGGAACTGTATCGCCACGTTAAATCCGTAAACACCGATGACTTTGACTCGCTGAAAGGATAAATTGCCGGAGCGTTGCCGCCGTAACGCGGCAACAGGCAAAGGACGAAGGATATATGACGAATTTAATCTGGCTGGCAATTGCGTTTCCTCTGTTGGGGGTGTATGTAAACGGGTTGTGGGGCAAAAACCTGGGCAAACGCTGGAGCGGCTTGCTGGGAGTCAGTATGGTGGCCGCCTCGTTTGTGGTCGGCCTGCTGGTTTTTGCCGGCGTACCCTCGCTGCCGGAACACGCCCAAACCGTCAAACTGTGGGACTGGATTACCATCGGCAATTTTCACGCCGAAATGAGCCTGCTGGTTGACCCGCTTTCGATGATTATGACCCTGGTCGTCACCGGCGTGGGCATGCTCATCCACATTTACGCCATCGGTTATATGGATGACGATGAAAATAATCCCCGATTCTTCACGTATCTGAATTTATTCATCGCCAGTATGCTCATTTTGGTGCTGTCAGACAACTTTTTGGGCCTGTACATGGGCTGGGAACTGGTTGGCCTGTGCAGCTATCTGTTAATCGGTTTCTGGTTCTACAAACCCGAAGCGGCGGACGCGGGCAAAAAAGCCTTCATCGTCAACCGGGTGGGCGACTTCGGCTTTGCGCTGGGCGTTTTTTTAATCTGGACAACCTTCGGCACGCTGCAATACAGCGGCGTATTTAAAGCCGCCTCTACCGTGCCGGCGGGGGTTATCACCGCCATTACGGCTTTGCTGTTTGTGGGGGCCATCGGCAAAAGCGCCCAAATTCCCCTGTACGTGTGGCTGCCCGACGCAATGGAAGGCCCCACGCCGGTTTCTGCGCTTATCCATGCGGCCACAATGGTTACGGCGGGCGTGTATATGATTGTTCGCAGCAACGTGCTGTACGCCCTGGCCCCCGGCACCTCGATGGCCGTGGCTGTCATCGGCGTTGCCACCGCCTTTTTTGCGGCCACGCTGGCCCTGGTTCAATTCGACCTGAAACGCATTCTGGCCTATTCCACCATCTCGCAACTGGGCTATATGATGCTGGCCGTGGGCGTGGGGGCGTATGCCAGCGGGATTTTCCACCTGGTGACGCACGCCTTCTTCAAAGCCCTGCTCTTTATGGCCGCCGGGTCGGTTATGCACGCCATGCACGGTGTCATCGACGTGCGTCGCCTGGGCGGCCTGAAGGCCAAACTGCCCGGCACGTACCGGACCTTTGTCATCGGCGCGCTGGCGCTGGCCGGTTTTCCGTTGACCGCCGGCTTCTTTTCCAAAGACGAAATTTTGACCAAAGCCTTCGAGGCCAACTTCGGCCTGTATCTGGTGGGCTTGCTCACGGCCCTGCTGACCGCCTTTTACACCTTCCGGGCCGTTATGTTGACCTTCCACGGCCAACCGAAAGACCGGGAACTGCACCACAAAGCCCATCACGAAAGCCGGGTGATGACCGCGCCCTTGATGGTTCTGGCTGCGTTGGCCCTGTTCGGCGGCTTGCTGGGTTTGCCGGCAGGGCTGGGCCTGCCCAACTGGATTGACGGCTGGCTGGAGCCGGTCCTTGAAACGATGACGGCCGTTGCGCCCGCCGCAACGTATCAGTTGGCCCAGGGCGCCGAAGCCGCTTTGCTGCTTGTTTCCAGCGTGGTGGCATTGGTGGGCATCGGCGGGGCCATTTGGGTTTACGGCCGCCGCCCCCGGCTTGCAGAACAGGCCGCGCAGGCTTTGCCCGGCCTGTATCGCCCTCTGGTCAACAAATACAAAGTGGATGAACTGTACAACGCCCTGTTTGTGGATACGGGCAAGGCGCTGGGCCGCTTCTTCACTGCCGGGATTGACCGGATTTTGATT
>JAJRUC010000017.1 GCA_024278015.1 Chloroflexota bacterium | reverse complement strand
CCGGTTACGGTCGGCAACACGACGGGCGTTTCTGTGGGTCGAACGCCCGTCGGTTTCGGGGTGGGTGTGGGCATCGGTGTGGGCGTGGGTGTGGCCTCGCCGTCCGGCTCAGTGGTGGGCTGCGGTGTATTCGAGGGTGTGACTGTGGCCGTAGCCGTATCGCCCGGCGAGACAGACGTTTTGGTGGCTGTCGGCAATGCGGAGGGCCGGGGCGGGGGAGATAACGTGGCTGTCGGCATCGGCTCAACCAGGGCAACGGTGGGTGTGGCGGTATCGGCGGGTTGGGCGGTGTGGGTGGCGCTCTCCGACACTTCCACGGTTTCATCTTCGACGGGGGCAAGCGTTGACGACGGCGTGGCCGACGGGGTGCGGTTTGCTGCGGGGGGGGTGGCCGACGGCGCAACCGCCGGCGCAGACAGGGTCGGCGTCGGCGCGGACAGGCGGTTAGACTGCCAAAACTGTCCGATAAATACCGCCAGCAACACAACCAGCGCCGCCGCCAACGGCAGGGTGAAGATGGAATTTGGACGGCGGAGCCAATTTTCGCCCCGTTTTTGCTTAACGGCGGCCTGCAATTTTCGCTGCTTAGCGGCAAAAGCCTCGGCCCGCATGCGGGGCAGGGGCTGCGCGTAAACTCGCTGCGCGGTTGCCAGCAAAGGCCGCAATTGCGCTGTATGCTCAAGATACCGCTGCAAACATGCCTCTATGGAGTCGCCTGCCTGAAGACGCGCCAGACAGTCGTCTAAAATTACGTCAAAATCTACCAATTATTTCATCCTTAATTCGGAAACAGCCGGCCCAGGGCGGCCAGGGCGCGATGCTGTAATGATTTTACGGCTCCCTCTGTTTTGCCCAGAATTTTTGCTGTCTGGGCATTGCCCATCCCTTCAAAAAATTTGAAGACAATCACCTGCTGTTGTTCCGGCGTTAATTGCCGAATGGCTTTGTACAAGGCTTCGTGCGCTTGTTTCTGTTCGGTTTTTTGCGACAAATTCAACTGCGATTCAGCGGCCATTATGCCGGCATAGTCAAGGATAACGGGTTGCGTTTTGGCCTTTTGCCGAAAATGGTCAACAATCATATTACGGGCAATACGAAAAATCCAGGCGGAAAATGCCGCAACGGTTTCGCCCTTGAACGACTCTATCCGATTCAGCACTCTCAGGAAAATTTCGCCGGTCAGGTCTTCGGCAACGGCCTGGTTTCCCACCCGCACCAGAATAAAGCGATATATCTTGTCGGCGTAGAGTTTGTAAATCTCGTCAAAGGCCCAATTTTCAAGATTATGGGCAGCCCGAATGATATGAGCCATTTTGATGTCTGTGACGACATCTCGCATTGCGCTATCCTTACTAATAAGACGAAAAACAGACTAAAAAGATACGGTATTCGCATAATACCGTATCTTTTAAAACTACCGCAAACAGTTTACTTTGTCAACAGCCGCGCCGGCGCCGCAGGGCTGTTGCACGTGTGCCCCGCGAACGGGGTAAAGTCAATTTTAAGGTTGTGTTTGGCATACCATTTGCCCCGATAGAGGCGCGTGCGAGTTGCCCCTGCCTTTCCAGACGAAAATATTTTTTGTCAAGTGACTTTATCAACAGCCACGCTGATGCGGATGCGGCTCTGCCGCTTGACAAATCAGCCACTCTTCCCTAAAATCACTCATGGAAAATGATTATGGTAAGCCAAAAGATGAGACGGCATGTTTAACAGGCGCAGCAAGCTCGATAAATTAAGCATTGAGGAACTGGAGCAGGCGCTTAGAATCAAACAGCGCGAGGCCAGAAAAGCGCGTTTCCTGAAATTATCCGCTGCCGGCGCATCCAGGAACGCGGCGTTGCTCCAACAAGACACGCCTGCGCCCACCATCTCTCGCGCGGCGACATCTCCAGCCGCCGGCGCCGGCTTGCTGCAAACGCCGCAACGATACGCCCTTAACCGGCGCGTCGCCGCCGCAAGCGGGCCTCAGCCCCGTTCCTGGCGAGACAAATTACTGGTGCTGGTTGAAGCAGGAGCCGTACTGGGGCTGATTTCTGTACTGGTTATCTCTTATCTTAACTTACAGCAGCTTAATCAGGAGGCGGAAGATCTTCAGGCCGCCGGCCCGCGTGTGGTTTTGGCCCTCCAGTCCAAACCCGGAACGGATACCCAGGCCGCCGCCGCCCCGACACCCAACCCCGGCTCTTTCCGGTTGCCCGGCGGGCACAGCTCGCCCACCTCGGCGGGGGGAGCTGTGCCGGACATTCCCGCCCATCTGCAAAACTGGGTGCAGCCCGCGCCCGCCATTCCGGTGCCGAAGCCGGAGGTGCAGGTACAGGCGGCCACCCGCATTGTCATCCCCAAAATCAATGTCGATGCGCCGATTATAGCCGGCGTCACCTGGGAAGACCTGAAGAAGGGAGTAGGCCATCTGCCCGGCTCTGCCCAGCCCGGTCAACGCGGAAACCTGTATCTGGCCGCCCACAACGATATTTTTGGCGAGATATTCCGGTATCTGGAAAAACTGGACCCCGGCGATGAATATTACATCTATGCCGGGGAAACAAAATTTACGTATGTTGTCAGAGAAAAACGGATTATCAACCCCACCGATGTTGAAGTGATGTTACCCACTACCGAACCGGTTGCCACCCTGCAATCGTGCTATCCCTATTTAATTGACACGCATCGCATTGTTATCATCGGCGATTTGGTTGAATAACACCCTAATCAAACGTTATCAGCGAGAAGACATCGTAGTTATTTAGCTGGTCTCTACCATTCAAAAAGCCCAATTCAATGGCAAAGGCCGCGCCGGCCACTTGCCCCCCTAACCGTTCAATCAGTTTACAGGTTGCCAAAGCCGTGCCGCCGGTTGCCAGCAAATCATCAACCACCAGCACCCGCAAGCCCTCTGATACTGCATCTACATGGATTTCAAGCGTGTTAATGCCGTACTCCAGGGTGTAACTCTCGCTGATTTTTTCGGCGGGTAGTTTGCCCGGCTTGCGAACCGGCACAAATCCGCACCCCAGTTTGTAAGCCAGCGGCATACCGAAAATAAACCCCCGCGATTCAACTCCCACCACCAATTCCACATCCCGACTTCCGGCGTAAGCAGCCATCCGGTCAACAGTTTCTTGCAGCGCCTGCGGGTCTTTCAACAGAGTGGTAATATCTTTAAACAAGATACCCTCTACCGGAAAATCAGCCACATCTCTAATGGTGCCGGCCAAATCCATGTTCGTCTCCTTGGTTGTAAACAGCTAGTTATCGACAATTTATCACCATTGCTCATTCTATCAAATGCGGTTCAAATGGGCAACTTGCCAACCGACACAGCAACCCCGCACATTACCCGACATTTGTCACGCCTTTTATATGACAAATGTCACTATCGGGTTTCAAGGCTCACGCTTATACTCAAGGCAATCCTTATAGATGAACTAAAAGAAACTTTTTGTTGGCTGGCGAAATTTACCTGTTTTTAGCAGTCATTCCGGAACTTCCCGAAGGGGACAGGAAAATGTCCGGAATCCATAAAAAACTTTGTGGATTTCCGCCTGCGCACCCACACAACGGGCACAGGCGGAAATGACATCGGCATAAATCCGGGGAAAACAGTACGGCTCATGCCGATTTTCAAAAGTTCCATCCAGTACCCGTTGAGTGCGCTTTGATGGGCGGGGGCGGTTTGCAAACCGCCCTTGCGGGAAACGGTTGCAGGGGTACGATGCATCGTGCCCTTACAGACAAACCGGCAAATTTACCCGTAAAAACCATCTTGCAATACTTGACTGAGTATTGGTTCATTGTAACAGAATAGCCTGCATCAGCAGCGGATAGCAGTTCTCCGTTGTGTTTTTTCTGTGTCTGACGGTATGGCAGTCTTTTCAGCTTTCCGGGAGGGAAATATTATGTGCAAAACACCACTTGACCACACCCTGGGCGAGATTTTGACGCGCAAGGGTATCTCACGCCGCAGTTTTATGAAGTTCTGCGGAGCAATGACGGCGGCGCTGGCGCTGCCGGCGCACTATACCGAGCGGGTTGCGGCGGCAGTCAGCGCGGCCAAAAAGCCGGTGCTGGTGTGGCTGGAATTTCAGGACTGCGCGGGTAATACCGAATCGCTGCTGCGGGCGAGCAGTCCCACCGCCGCCGAAATCATACTTGATGTGCTGTCGGTGGATTACCATGAAACCATCATGGCCGCTGCCGGGCATCAAGCCGAGGCCGCGCTGAAACAGGCCACTGCTGAAAAGGGCAGCTATCTGGTGGTGGTGGAAGGCTCTATCCCCACCAAAGACGGCGGCATATACTGCACCATCGGCGGGCGCACGGCGCTTGATATTGCGCAAGAAATTTGCGGCAACGCGCTGGCGACCATCACCTGCGGCACGTGTTCCGCGTATTGCGGCCTGCCCGCCGCCGCCCCCAACCCCACCGGCGCGGTGGGCGTGACCGACGCCGTACCGGGCATTACGGTCATCAATTTGCCCGGCTGCCCCATGAACGTGGTCAACCTGACCGCCACGATAGTGCATTACCTCACCTTCGGCGAACTGCCCCCCACCGACCAGTTTGGGCGACCCTTCTTCGCCTACGGCTCAAAAATCCACAACGATTGCGAACGCCGGCCCCACTTTGACGCAGGGCAATTTGTAGAAGAATGGGGCGACGGCGGCCACCGGGCGGGCTGGTGTCTGTACAAAATGGGCTGCAAAGGCCCGGCCACGTATCACAATTGCGCCCTGGTGCGCTGGAACGAAGAAACCAGTTGGCCGATTCACGCCGGTCATGGCTGCGTGGGCTGCTCTGAACCGAATTTCTGGGATACGATGACCCCCATCTACCGCCGCTTGCCCAAAGTGCCCGGATTCGGGATAGAAGCCACCGCCGATAAAATCGGGCTGGGCGTGGCCGCCACCGTCGGCGGGGCGTTTGCGCTGCACGGCGTCGCCTCGGCTGTTCGCGCCAAAGTGCAACCGCTGCAAAAATCGCAAATCATCGTAGATGAGGAGGACGCATCATGACCAAAATCGTCGTTGACCCCATAACCCGTATCGAAGGCCATCTCCGTATTGAAGCGGAAGTGGCAGACGGCAAAGTATCGCAGGCCTGGAGTTCCAGCACGATGTGGCGCGGCATTGAACTGATTTTGCAGGGCCGTGACCCCCGCGATGCGTGGTATTTTACCCAACGCATCTGCGGGGTGTGTACCACCGTCCACAGCATGGCCTCCATCCGCGCCGTGGAAAACGCGCTCGGCATTGAAGTGCCGCTGAACGCTATCATCATCCGCAATTTAATTGAAGGCTCGCAGTATGTGCAAGACCACACCATCCATTTTTATCATCTGCACGCCCTGGATTGGGTAGATGTGGTCAGCGCCCTCAGCGCCGACCCCGCCGCCACCGCCAAGCTGGCGCAATCCATTTAAGACTGGCCGATGGCCGGTGTAAGTTACTTTGCCGGCGTAAAGGCCAGGCTGACGGCATTTGTGGAAGCCGGGCAGTTGGGGCCGTTCAGTAACGCCTATTGGGGGCATCCGGCCTACAAACTTCCCCCGGAAGCCAATTTAATGGCCGTGGCCCATTATCTGGAAGCGCTGGACTGGCAACGCGAAATCATCCGCATCCACGCCATTTTGGGCGGCAAAAACCCGCATCCCCAAACATTTCTGGTGGGGGGCATGGCCCTCGCAGTAGACCCGAACAGCCCGGCAGCCATTAACGCGGAACGGCTGGCCGTGCTGGACGGGCTGTTCAAAAAAGCCAAAGCCTTTGTAGAAAAAGTGTACATCCCCGACCTGCTGGCGGTGGCCTCCTTCTACAAAGACTGGGCCTCGGTGGGCGAAGGGCTGGGCAATTTTATGGCCTACGGCGAATTTCCGCTGAACACCAAAGACACCAGCGTTAATCCCGGCTCACTCTTCCTGCCGCGCGGATTAATTTTGAACCGCGACCTGTCGCAGGTGTACCCGCTGGAACATGAAAAAGTGAGCGAATTTGTTACCCATTCGTGGTATGAGTACAGCGGCGGCGACGGCCAGGCCCTGCACCCGTGGGACGGCGAAACCAAACCGAACTTCACCGGCCCCCCCCCGCCCTACGATTTTCTGGAAACCGACAACAAATACAGCTGGCTCAAATCGCCGCGCTACGACGGCCACGCCGTGGAAGTGGGGCCGTTGGCGCGGATGCTGGTGGCGTATGCCAGCCCCGGCGCCCCCAGCCACAAGCGGGTGAAGGAACTGGTAGACATGGTGCTGGGCAAGCTCGGCGTGGGGCCGGAAGCGCTCTTCTCTACGTTGGGCAGAACGGCGGCGCGGGGCATTGAAACGCTGGTCATCGCCGAAGCGTGCCTTGACTGGATGGCCGACCTGAAAGCAAATTTGGCGCGGGGCGACCTGCGCATCCACAACGGAGAACGCTGGGAACCCTCTACATGGCCGCAAACCGCACGCGGATTCGGCTGGATGGAAGCCCCGCGCGGCGGGCTGGGCCAATGGGTCACTATTGAAAACGGGGCCATCAAACATTATCAGACCGTTGTGCCCAGCACATGGAACGCCGGCCCGCGCGATGACGACGGCAATCCGGGCGCGTATGAAGCCGCGCTGGTTGGCACCCCCGTCGCCGACCCGGAACAGCCATTGGAAATCCTGCGGACCATCCATTCCTTCGACCCCTGCATGGCGTGCGCCGCGCATATTGTTGACGCCACCGGAGAAGAAATTATCTCCGTAAAAGTCAGTTAAGGGGAGGAAAAAATGGCTGTTTCAGGAAAAACCATCACCGGGCAAACCGGACGCATCTATGTGTGGGAAATTCCGGTGCGGCTGACGCACTGGATAAACGTGCTGGCAATTGTTGTGCTGTCGTTTACCGGCTATTACATCGGCAACCCGTATGTGTCTGCCAGCCCGCGCGAATGGTTCGGCGCATATTTTATGGGTACAATTCGCTTTGTTCATTTTACGGCGGCGTACATTTTCATCGGCAGCATCGCCCTGCGCACCTATTGGGGCTTCATCGGCGGCAACCAGTGGGCCAGTTGGCGTGCGCTCATCCCGTTTATCACCCCGGAAGGGCGCGGAAAACTCAAACATGCCTTGCAATATTATACCTTCCTGCGCCGGGAGCCGCCGGTCATACTGGGCCACAACGCCCTGGCGGGCTTCACCTACGCCTTGATTGTCTTGCTGTATTTCCTGCAAATTTTCACCGGCGGGGCGCTGTACGGCACGGTAGAACCGGGCAGTTTTTGGTGGACGCTCACCCATTGGGTGTTCAATATCGTCAGTTTGCAACATCTACGGCTAATTCACCATTTGATTATGTGGTTTCTGATTGCCTTTGCGCTGCAACACGTTTACAGCGCGTTTTTGGTAGATGTGGAAGAAGCCAACGGGCTGTTGAGCAGCATCTTTTCCGGCTGGAAGTTCATCATTCCTGACAAGCATCGCAAAGATAAAGCCGAATGAGTCATCACGCACTGGTTTTGGGCGTGGGCAATATTCTGATTCAGGATGAAGGCATCGGGGTGCGGGCGGTGGAATGGCTGCAACAGCATTTCATCGCCCCGCCGGCGGTGCAATTTCTGGACGGCGGCACGATGGGCCTTGACCTGCTGCACTATCTGGCCGGCTTGCATCACCTCATCATCCTGGATGCCGTCCACGCCAGTAAACCGGCGGGCAGCCTCACCATATTATCCGGCAACGATGTGCCTTCATTTTTGCAAATGAAGATTTCGCCGCACCAGGTTGGCGTGCAGGATTTGCTGGCAACCGCCCAGTTAAAGGGCTACGCCCCCCCGCAAATTGTAATTTTCGGCGTTGAGCCGGACTGGTTGAGCGTTGGACTGGATATGTCGCCGGCAGTGGATGCTCAGGTGGAGCCGTTGGCCCAACTGGCCTTGAAACAACTGGCCGCATGGGGGTACGCCTGTTGCGCCCAAAAAGAAGAAGAACGCCGGCCAATCACCGCCGGCCCCCGGCCCCTGTCGCAGAGGTAGCATGCACGAACTGCCGGTTACGCAAGGCATCCTCTCGGCGGCGCTGGAAACCGCCCGCCGGCACCGCGCCGAGCGCATCACCGATATTTTTCTGGTCATCGGCAATTTAAGCAGCATTGTGGATGATTCAGTGCAATTTTATTTCGATATTCTCAGCCGGGAAACGATAGCCGCCGGGGCAACCCTGCACTTTCAGCGCGAAAAGGCCATCGCCCGGTGTTTAACGTGCAAGCACGAATTTGAGGCGCAGCCGCCGCTATCGCCGCAATGTCCCCAATGCAAAAACCTGACCGTGCGCGTTTCCGGCGGTCAGAAATTTTTTATCGAAAGTATCGAGGTGGAACCGTGACCCAACTGCCGGTGGTCAAACACATTTTGGCAGCCAACGAATCGCTGGCGGAAGAAAATCGCGCCCTGTTGCGCCGGCACGGCATTTTCGGGCTGAACATCATGGCCTCGCCGGGGGCGGGCAAAACCAGCCTCATCCTGGCCACCGCCGACCGGCTGCCCGCCGGCCTGCGCCCCGGCGTGATTGAAGGCGATCTGGCCTCCAGCATTGACGCCGACAAAATCGCCGCCAAAGGGATCCCCGTCATCCAGATTAATACCGGCGGCAATTGCCACCTTGACGCGCCGATGGTCGGCAACGCCCTGAAACACCTGCCGTTGGCTGAAATCGACTTGCTGTTCATCGAAAATGTGGGTAATCTGGTTTGCCCGGCCAACTTTGCGCTCGGCAGCGATATGAACGTGGTAGTGGCCGGCGTGCCGGAAGGGCACGACAAGCCGTACAAATATCCGGGTATGTTCGCCGCCGCCGGGGCAGTGGTGCTGAACAAGGCCGACATGATTGACGTGTTTGAATTTGATGCAGACTATTTTCGGCGCGGGCTGGAAATGGTCAATCCCACCGCAAACCTGTTTGTGCTGTCCTGCAAAACGGGCACGGGCGTGCCGGAATGGGTGCAATGGCTGACGGCGCAGCGCGGTTAGCCGTTGAAATTCACGGCGCGGTGCAGGGCGTGGGGTTCCGCCCCTTTGTGTACCGGCTGGCGCGCGAACTGGGGCTGAACGGCTGGGTGTTGAACGACGCGCGCGGCGTGTTCATTGAAGTGGAGGGCCAACGCCCCGCGCTCGATGCGTTTTTGCGCCGCCTGCCCGCCGAAAAACCACCGCTCGCCATCATCACAAACATGGAATCGCGCCGCCTGCCCGCCGACGGCTATCGCGCCTTCGAGATTCGGCACAGCAACGCCGCCGGCGCAAAAACCGCGCTCATCCTGCCCGATGTGGCGACCTGCGCCGCCTGCCGCCGCGATGTTTTCGACCCCGAAAACCGGCGACGCGGCTACCCGTTCACCAACTGCACCAACTGCGGGCCGCGATTTTCCATCATCCGCGCCCTGCCGTATGACCGCCCCAACACCACTATGCGGGCGTTTACCCTGTGCCCGGCGTGCCAATCGGAATACGAAAACCCGTTGGACCGTCGCTTTCACGCCCAGCCCAACGCCTGCCCCACCTGCGGGCCGCACATTTGGCTTAACGGGAGCGATGCCCGCGAGACCGCCGCGCTGGACGCCGCCGCCGCCGCGTTGCGGGCAGGGCAAATTGTGGCGCTGAAAGGACTGGGCGGCTTTCAATTGCTGGCGGATGCAGCCAATGCAGAGGCCGTCGGACGGTTGCGGACGCGAAAGGGCCGCCCGGACAAGCCCTTCGCGGTGATGGTGCGGAATTTGGCGCGCGTCAAAACCCTGTGCAACCTGCCGCCGCCCGCCGCCGCCCTGCCGGCTTCCCCCGCCGCGCCGATTGTGCTGCTGGAAAAACGGCGCAACATCCCCGTGGCAAAGGCCGTTGCGCCGGAAAACCCGTGGCTGGGGGTGATGCTGCCCACCACCCCGCTGCACCATCTGCTGCTGGAAAAATTCGGCGGGGCAGTGGTGGCTACCAGCGGCAACCGTTCCAGTGAACCCATCTGCACCGACAACGCCGACGCGACGGCGCGGCTTGGACACATTGCCGACAAATTTCTGCTGCACAATCGCCCCATTGAGCGGCATGTGGATGACAGCGTGGTTCAACTGGTAGACGGCGCGCCGCAATTGCTGCGTCGGGCGCGGGGATACGCCCCCTTGCCCGTCCGGCTTCCCGCCAAAACCGCCCCCGTGCTGGCTGTCGGCGCACATCTCAAAAACACTGTCACCCTGACGGTAGGCCGCCAGGCGTTCATCAGCCAGCACATCGGCAACCTGGACAATCCGGAATCACTGGCGGCTTTTGAAAAGGTCATCGCCGATTTTCTGCAATTATACGATGTCGCGCCGGTGGCCGTGGCCCACGACCTGCACCCCGATTACCTTTCGACCCAGTGGGCCAAAGCGTTTGCCCGCCGGCGGAACATTCCGGCGGTGGCGGTGCAACATCATCACGCCCATTTGGCGGCATGTCTGGCCGAAAACGGCGCGGAGGGCGCAGCGCTGGGCGTGGTGTGGGACGGCGCCGGGCTGGGCGCGGACGGCGCCATTTGGGGCGGGGAATTTTTGCGCGGAGACGCGGCGGGTTTCAAGCGGGTGGCGCATTTTTTGCCCTTTCCGCTCCCCGGCGGCGAAACTGCCATCCGCGAACCGCGCCGCTCGGCGCTGGGGCTGCTGTGGGTTGCGCTGGGGAAATCGGCGCTGGAACGGGACGATTTGCCGCCCATTGCCGCGTTTTCCCCCGCCGAAAAACAGGTGCTGGAGCAAATGCTGGCAAAGGGCGTAAACAGCCCGCGCACCTCCAGCGCGGGGCGGCTGTTTGATGGCGTGGCGGCGTTGCTGGGCCTGAATCAGCGCATCAGTTT
>JAJRUC010000375.1 GCA_024278015.1 Chloroflexota bacterium | reverse complement strand
GTTACGCCCCAACTGAGGGCCAGTTGCCGGTAGGTGTTGGCTCTGGGCGTAGCAGCCAGCACCGGCGAAAGGGGCCGGAAGCTGCTGATATTGCGGGCCGTTTGGCCGCTGCGGGTGTAAGACACAATGCAGGCCGCCTGCAATTGTCGGGCGGCCATGGCGCTGCTGTACGAGATGATTTCGTCAACATTGGCGGCGGGCGGCATATCGGGCAACAGGGGGACTTCCCCCGCCCGCCACGCATCTTCGGCGCGTTTGGCAATGCGGCTCATGGTGCCGATGACCTCTACCGGGTATTGGCCGATGGCCGTTTCGCCGGAGAGCATAACCGCGTCCGTGCCGTCGAAGATGGCATTAGCCACGTCGGTCACTTCGGCGCGGGTGGGGTGGGTGGCGTGCAGCATCGATTCAAGCATTTGGGTGGCGGTTATCACCGGCACAGCGTGTTGGCGGCAAATGGCAATGATGCGCTTTTGGGCAATCGGCACTTCTTTAAAACTCATCTCCAGGGCCAGGTCGCCCCGGGCCACCATCACCGCATCGGCTTCCTGCACAATGGCCTTAATATCATCCACGCCGCCGCTCATTTCTATTTTGGCAATGACGGCCATAGGGCTGTTGTTGGCGGCCAGAATGGTTTTGAGCGTTTTTATATCGTCGGCCGACTGGACGAATGACAAGGCCAGAAAATCCAGCTTTTGGGCGACGGCAAAATCAATATCGCGTAAATCTTTTTGGGTGAGGGGAGGCAGGCTTAAATGTATGCCCGGCGCGTTAATGCCCCGCCTGCTGCTGAGGCTGCCCCCCTTGATGATGGTGCCCTCAATGCGCCCGTCGCTGCGCAGGCGGGTCACTTTCATTTTGATGGCCCCGTCATCCAGCAACAGCAGGTCATTTGGATGCAGGTCGCGGGCCAGATTGGGGTAGCTGACGGAGGCTTGTTCGGTATCGCCCGGACAGGCTTCCGGGGTAAGGCGGTACGGTTGGCCGTCGGTCAGTTGCACGCTGCCGCCGGTCATATCGCCCACCCGAATGTGCGGCCCGCGCAAATCGCCGATGATGGGCAGGGGGATGTTCAGCTCGGCGGCCACCTTGCGCACCATAAGAATTGCCTGGGCGTGGCTTTGGTGGTTACCATGAGAAAAATTCAGTCTGACGGCGTTCAGGCCGGCCTGCGCCATTTTTGTAAAAACCGGGCGGTTGCTGCTGGCCGGGCCTAGTGTGGCTACAATTTTGGTGTGTTTTTTGGGGAAAAGGTGGTTGTGTTCCATTGGATACTGTCCTTTTGTGTGCAGGCTATGGCCGGCGCAGGGTCACATCGCCGGCCAAAACGCGCGATACCTGCCCGTTGTCGCGCTGCACCAGCAACGCGCCCGTCTCGTCAAGCCCTGCGGCCAGGCCGGAAATTGGTCCGGCGGGAGTGGTGACTTTCACCGGGCGATTGAGCGTGATGAGACGGGCGGCCCAGTCGGCTACCGGGCTGACGCCCCGGCGCAAATCGGCGTAACGGGCATCCACGCCCCGCAAATAAGCCCGAAACAGCGGCAATCTTGGCGCCGGCCGGCCGGTTATCATCTGCAAACTGATGGCGTCGCGGGCCAGCAAGCGGTCATCCAGCGATTTGGCTTCGGTATCAAACAGGATATTCACGTTCAGGCCCATGCCCACAATGGCCCACTCAATGCGGTCTGCGGCGAAGCTCAGGTCGGTCAGCACCCCGGCCAGTTTCCGGCCTTCGTACATTAAATCGTTGGGCCATTTGATACCGACTTGTACGCCGGTTTGGGTTTGAATGGCCTCTACCGCCGCCAGCGCGCAAATCATGGTCAACTGCTGGGCCTTGTCCGGCGGCAGAAACGCCGGTCGAAACAGAATGGAGCTGAGCAGGCTGGTGCCGGGCGGGGCTTCCCAGGTGCGGTCCAGCCGGCCGCGCCCGGCGGTTTGTTCGTCGGCAATGGCCACCATGCCTTCCGGCCGGCCGCGCTCTGCCGGTTTTTTCAGCGCGTTGCTGGTGGAGTCAATCTGCTCGAAATATTGCACCGGACGCCCGATTACCTGCGTTGACAGGCCGGTTTGAATCAATTCGGAACTGAGAGTGGTCATTGTTTCCCGCTTTTGTTTTGTCGGTGAGAGTATACCACAAAACGATGCGCTATCGACAGACCTGGGATGTAATTTGGTTCGATTAGGGGTTGTTTCCATTCCGGCACCGGTTTAAACCAGCAAATCGTCAATGGAGTTGAGCAGCAGGTCGGCCTCGCGCGCCAAATCGTCCGGCAGGCACACGCCGGAAAGCACGCCGATGGCCGGCCCGGCGTTGGCGGCGCGGGCCATTTGCAAATCGACAACATTGTCGCCCACCATTGCGGCCTGGGCGGGGCTAACGCCCAGTTGGCGGCAAATTTCCAGAATCATGTCGGGGGCCGGTTTAAGGGGCAAATTGTCGTCGCCGCACACAACGACATCTATTGCCTCCAGCAACTGCCGCTGGCCCAGCGTGGCGAGCGTGGGCCGGCGGCCGTCGCTGGTAGCCACGGCCACTTTAATGCCGTGCGCGTGCAGGGTGTTAAACAGGTGATGCAGGTCCGTGAGGGGGTGGGCCAGCGTGGCCGGGTCGGGGTCGGCCCAGTGAAGGGTCAGCGCGGCCTCCGCTTCCGCCGCCGAAAGCCCGGCCTCAACCAGCGCGCGGGCGGTTACGGCCCGTAATTGCGGCGGGGGGAGCAGGGCCAGCGGACCGGCGGGGGCAATGCGCCCGCTTTCCGGCTCAAAGCCCACCGCCGCGAACAGGGGCGCAGTAACGGGCAGGCCGGTAGCTGTTTCCAAAGCCCCGGCTATGGCCGTTATCCAGGGCTCCCACATCGACTGAAATTCAATCAACGTGCCGTCTTTATCGAAAATAATCACGGCGGGGGCCATAGCGGCCAGGGCCGGTAACAAGGTGGTGCGGTTTGGGGGCATTGACGGCTCTCCTCTGAAAACAGCGGCCGGCAGTCAGTTTTCGGCTGTGAAGCTGATGGTTGACCGCTGAAAGTCGGCCCGCATTGTACCTCACCCGCCAGTTTTTGAAAAGCCTTGACAACTGAAATTTTTTTCTTATACTTAACTTGCTCCAAATGGCAAATTTAATATATAAGTTATATATTACACGGCGCGAACAGCGAAATCCGGTTATCAATTATTCGACCTGTGGGGAGAGGAGGTGGTGCCGTCCGAAATGAGGTTTACGGCAAACGACCAGCCATCGTTTGTCCGAATCTATTCAGTTTCTGCTATTTACCAGAAGGAGGAGAATGTAATGAAACGTTTATTGTCGGCCTTGCTATTGCTGTCGATTTTGGCGCTGGTGGCTGCCCAATGCGGGGCGCAACCCACCCCGAAAACAGTGACAGTGGTTGAAACGGTTGTGGTGAAGGAGACCGTTCAGGTTGAAAAAGAGGTTGAAAAAGTTGTCACCAAAGAAGTACAGGTGATAGAAACCGTGGAAGTGATTAAGGAAGTGCCCGTTGAACCCGCCGATGAACCGACCGGCACCCTGGTTCGCGCCTTGACCACCTTCCCCAACTCGCTTGATATGCCCCAAACCGCAGAGCGCAACGCCTCTACCACGGCCTGGAATCTGTACGATTCGCTGGTTTGGTTTAACGATGACGGCATCATCGAACCGGCTCTGGCCGAAAGTTGGGACGTTTCTGACGACGGCACCGAATACACCTTCCATTTGCGTCAGGGCGTAAAATTTCACAACGGAGAAGATTTTAACGCCGATGCGGTTGTCTTTTCATGGGAACGCGCCAGTACCGGTGGATTTGAGTACAGCAACCACTGGCAGCGCGCTCAATCTGTAGAAAAAGTTGACGATTATACCGTAAAAATTACCACCGAAAAACCCGATGCGCTTTTCTTGCCCCTGATGGCCGACAACTGGGCCATGATTCCCCCCAAATATTTTGCGGAAGTCGGGCAGGACGGCTTTAACGAACATCCTGTCGGCACCGGCCCCTTCGTTTTCGACGAATGGGTGAAGGGCGACCATATTACCATGCAGGCCAATCCTGATTACTGGCGGGGCGCGCCCAACATTCAAACCGTTAGTTTCCGCCCCATCCCTGAATCAGCCACCCGCGTAGCCGCCATCCAGACCGGCGAAGTTGATATTGTGACCCGGTTGAGCGCGGAAGAGGCGCAAAGCCTGCTGGGTGTGGCAGGGGTCAAGATTATCAAATATCCGGTTACCAGGGTGTACTACGTCGCCTTTAATAATTTGACCACCGGCGTGGGGCAACCCACCGAAGACGCCAGGGTGCGGCAGGCCATGAACTATGCCGTTGACGTGGACAGCATCATCGCCGCCCTGTTCGATGGCTTTGCCAAACCGGCCATCGGCTTTATTGCCACCAGCGAACTGGGCTATGATAACGCCGAACCGTTTGGTTACGACCCGGAAAAAGCCGTGGCGTTATTAACAGAAGCCGGCTATCCCGATGGCTTTGAGATGGATATGGCTTGCCCGGCGGGCGCTTATACCCACTTTGAAGAAGTGTGCGAGGCCATTGTCGGCTATCTGGGCGAAGTGGGTATCACCGTTAATCTGGATATTATGGAGTCCGGACAATACTGGGATTTGGAAGCCGGCAAAGAATTGCCCCCCCTCTTCGGCGATAGCTGGTCTTCTGCCGTGGGCGAAGGCTACCCGCGTTTGGTCGGCGCGCTGGACGGGCCGGACGCCTCCTACTCGGCCTGGTTTGATGCAGACATCAAGGCCATATACGACCAGATCGCCGTTACGGTTGACCAGCAGGAACGGGCCAACCTGTACGGAGACCTCCAGAAATATATGCGGGACAACCCGCCCTTCATCTATCTGTACGAACCGTTCACCTTTGAGGCCGTTAACACCCGCGTGCAGGGCTACAAACCGCGTTCCGCCGAAACCTACTTCCTGTACAATACGTTTGTTGTAGAAAAATAGCCGGATTACCTCGTTAAACCATCCGATTCATAACCAGGGTATCGGGCAGGCCGGATATTTCGCCTGCCCGATACCGGTATGTTTGCCTTGAATCCTCGCCGGCGGCGCGGGTACTTTTGCCCATCGCGGCCTGCGGGTATGCAAGCGTATAAAGCGCAGTAAGCCATAATTTACCCTTAACTTGTACAAAGGGTGTGCTATGCAACGATATTTTATTTCCAAACTGGGGCAATCTGTCTTGCTCTTGTTTGGCGTTTTGTTACTGGTATTCGTCATGGTGCGCATTACCGGCGACCCGGCGGCATTAATGATGCCCCGCGAAGCCTCGCCGGAAGATGTGGAAGCCTTTCGGGAAGCGATGGGCTTTAATCGCCCCTTGCCCCTGCAATTTGTCGATTTTCTCTCCGGGGCCATTGTGGGTGATTTCGGCAACTCGCTTCACTTTAAAACCCCGGCCATGCCGATGGTGCTGGCCCGGCTGCCCGCCACGGTGCAGTTGGCCGGCGTCGGCCTACTGATGGCGATTGTGGTCGGTATCCCGTTGGGGTTGGTGGGGGGCTTTACGCCGGGCAGCCTGGTCGATTCGGTGGGCCGGGGGCTGGCCCTGCTGGGCCAAAGCATCCCCAATTTCTGGCTGGCCCTGATTATGATTTTATTCTTCGCCGTCCGCCTGGGCTGGTTTCCCTCTTTTGGCCGCGATTACTGGAATTCGGTGATAATGCCCGCCTTTGTGCTGGGCCTGCCCACTATGGGCCAGATTGTGCGCTTAACCCGTTCCGCCGTGCTGGAAATTCGCGGCGAAGACTTCATTCGCACCGCTAACAGCAAAGGGCTGGAACCGGGAACCATTTACACCAAACACGTTTTGCGAAACGTGGCTATCCCGTTGGTCAGCGTCATCGGGGTGCAATTCGGATACATGCTGGGCGGCTCCATTTACATCGAAACCATCTTCGCCTGGCCCGGCATCGGCCAATTGCTGGAGCAATCTATCGGCTGGCGAGATTTCCCCCTGGTGCAGGCCATCGCCATCTTCACCAGCCTGGTGGTGTTGGCTATCAATCTGTTTACCGATGTGGCCTACGCCGTGATTGACCCGAGGATCCGTTATGACACCTGATGAACTGACCCAACCGGCTGATAATTTACTGGATGTAGAGCGCACTTTTTCAGAACGGCTGGCCTATATCGGCCGCTTCTTTTGGCGCGACAAAAGCGGCATCATCGGCCTGGTGATGTTTTTTCTGGTGGTGTTTGCCGCCGTTTTTTCGCCGGCTATCTCTCCCTACAACCCGCTCAAGCAAAATCTCAGAGACAGCAAAATGCTCCCGGCCTGGACTGCCGAAGGCTCCTGGGACCATCCCTTCGGCACCGATAACCTGGGCCGCGACATTTTTAGCCGGGTCATTTACGGGGCGCGGGTGTCGCTGACAGTGGGCTTTTTTGGCGTACTCATTGCCGGAACCCTGGGCATGGTGCTGGGGGCCATTGCCGGCTACGCCGGCGGACGGATTGACAGCGTGATTATGGGCGTCATCAATCTGGTGTTGTCCTTGCCCTACCTCCTGTTTGTGGTCTTCATCGCCGCCATTTTGGGCCGAAGTCTGATTAACGTCATCCTGATTTTCGGTATTACTGATTCGCCCGTTTTTGCCCGCGTCACGCGCGGCGAAGTGCTGCGTATCCGCGAATCTGGCTACGTGGAATCGGCCATTAGCGCCGGGGCGCGCTGGCCGCGCATCGTGTTCGACCACATCATCCCCAACCTCATCGGCCCCCTTATCACCCTGGCCACCTTCGAAATGTCGGCCATGATTTTTTACGAAGCCGGCCTGGGCTTTTTGGGCCTGAGCGTGCCCCCCACCGTGCCCAGTTGGGGCAACATGCTGGCCGCCGGCCGCAAATACCTGACCAGTTATCCCTGGATTGCCACCTTCCCCGGCCTGGCTATTATGTTCACCTCGATGGGTATGAATTTGCTGGGAGACTGGTTGCGCGACGTGCTGGACCCGCGCCTGCGTCGCTCCAGAAAGTGAGATGACATCCATGACCACAATTTTACAGGTAGAAAACCTTGTTACCCGATTTTACACCCTGGACGGGGTGGTGTACGCCGTCAACGGCGTCTCCTTCAATTTGCAAAAAGGGGAAACGCTGGCTATTGTGGGCGAAAGCGGCAGCGGCAAAAGTGTGACCATGATGTCGATTTTGGGGCTGATTCCCATCCCCCCCGGCAAAATAGAAAGCGGCGAAGCCGGCCTGTTGCTGGACGACCCGCCCCGCGACCTGCTTCGGCTTTCGCCGCCGGAACTGCGCCGGGTGCGCGGCGGCCGGATAGGCTTTGTCTTTCAGGACCCCATCTCTTCCCTCAACCCCGTCCTGACCATCGGTGAGCAAATCACCGAATCGCTCACCAAACATCTGGGCTTAAGCCGTGAAAAGGCCAAAGCGCAAACCATCAAATTGCTGGGCTATGTGGGCATCTCCGACCCGGAATTGCGCTACAAAAACTATCCGCACCAGTTTTCCGGCGGCATGCGCCAGCGGGTGATGATTGCCATCGCCATCGCCTGCTCGCCGGAAATTGTCATTGCCGATGAGCCGACCACCGCCCTGGATGTGACCATTCAGGCCCAGATTGTGGAACTCTTCCAGCGCTTGCAAAAGGAAATGGGCATGGCCATCATCTGGATTACGCATGATTTGGGCGTGGTGGCCGGCATTGCAGACCGGGTGCTGGTGATGTACGGCGGGCGGGTGGCAGAAGTGGCTCTGGTAGATGACCTGTATGAATTGCCCCAACATCCCTACACCGTGGGGCTGCTGGGCGCATTGCCCCGCCTGGACGCCACCGACACCAAACGGCTGGTCAGTATTCAGGGCACGCCGCCCGATTTGCTGGTGCCGCTGAACCATTGCCCCTTTGCCAAACGCTGCGAGTACGCCTTCGAGCGCTGCCGGGCAGAAATTCCGGCGCTGCGGCCGGTGGGGGCGGGGCATCGGGTGGCCTGTTTTTACGATTTGCAGAAAGGGAAACCGCGCCATGACTAAAGCAAAAATGTTGCTGCGGGTAGAAAACCTGAAAAAATATTTTCCCGTTACCGGCGGTTTGCTGGGCCGGCAAATTGGCGCGGTGAAGGCGGTTGACGGCGTTTCGTTTGAGATAAGCCCCGGCGAAACCCTGGGCCTGGTGGGCGAAAGCGGCTGCGGCAAATCGACCACCGGCCGCACTATTTTGCAATTGCACAAACCCACCGCCGGCCACATTTACCTGGGTGACGACGATTTGACCCACATGGCCCCCGAACACTTGCGCCAAACCCGCCCCCAAATGCAAATGATTT
>JAJRUC010000374.1 GCA_024278015.1 Chloroflexota bacterium | reverse complement strand
TACAAATAACATGGATTTGCAGGAATGCGCCGGTTTTTGTAGGGGCGACTCTTGTGGTCGCCCAAATTCGGGCTGAAACACAGGGCAACCACAAGGGTTGTCCCTACCCCGAACTAACATATATCAGTGAAAAACCATGTTCGTTTGTGACGCAGTTGAGTATATCATCAAACCTCCTGGTAATTCGCCTTGCGCAGTACCTGAAAATTGATGTCAATATTTTGAAATAAACGGTGTTTTTTATTCTCCATCCTGTATCCCCCTCCCCCGCTGGGGAAGGGGAGTGATTGAGAGCGAGGGGAAACAAGATTCGATTATAAAACCTTCATCTGTCAAATTTTAAACTGCGTAAGGTGAGTGGGCAACTTTTCATATCCAACAAGCATGATAAATGGAACAGCCCGCAAAGTCAATAAAAATTTGGGGTAGTGCGCGGCTGTTGCACCGTCCCCTTTGGGGGAAGTCGCTTGACAGACAATGATTCAACCCGAACTTGTAGGGGTACGCAGCCGCGTGCCCCTACGGAATACGATTTTTCCTCTGATTTTGTGAAAAAATCGCAGGGGCGGTTCGCGAGCCGCCCCTGCCGGGCAGAACAACATTCAGCCGGCAACCTTAAGATTGACTTTACCCAAAGGGCACAGTCACCCCGTTCGGGGCACTGTGCAACAGCCCTGCCGTTGCACCCGCAATGATTGACACTATTCCCCGGAACGATTATAATTCTTGTACAAAGTTGTAGGACAACCTTTCCGGTTGACACCCGGCAGACCCTAATCAAACAATCTCAATTTCAGTTGCAGAGTGGCAAAATTATGTGGAAAACCTATTACACCCCCAACACGCCGGCAGAAGCCCTGACCCTGCTAAACACCCATCGAAGCGCGGCCCGCATCATCTCCGGCGGCACTGACCTGCTGCTTGAGCTGGAACGGGGCGCGCGGCAGGTGGAGGCCGTCATCGACGTGAGCCGCGTGGCCGGGCTGGATACCATCGCCCTGAAGGAAGACGGGCGCATCCACCTCGGCCCGGCTGTCACCCACAATCAGGTGGTCGATTCTGACCTGTGCCGGCAACACGCCTTTCCGCTGGTGAGCGCCTGCCGGCAGGTTGGCTCGCCGCAAATTCGCAACCGGGGCACGATTGCCGGCAACCTGGCCACGGCTTCGCCCGCCAACGATACCATCAGCCCCCTGACGGCCCTGGAAGCAAGCGTGACTCTGGCCTCCACCGGGGGCCGGCGGCAGGTTCCGCTGGCCGATTTCTTTTTGGGGGTGCGCCGAACCGCCCTGGCCGCTAACGAAATGATTATCGATATTCACTTTCCGGCTATGCAGCCCAATCAGGTGGGCACCTTTGAGAAACTGGGCTTGCGCCGGGCGCAAGCCATTTCGGTGGTGAATGTAGCGGTGGTATTGACCATTTCCGAAAGCCAAATCTCCGAGGCCCGCATTGCCCTGGGCAGCGTGGCCCCCACCATCATCCGCGCCCCGCAAGCGGAACAAGCCCTGGTGGGCCGCGCTCTGACCGACGAAGTGATTGCCCAGGCCGCCAAACTGGCCGCCCAGGCCGCCAAACCCATCACCGATATACGCGGCAGCGCGGCCTGGCGCCGCTACGCCGTGGAAGTTTACACCCGCCGGGCGCTGAGAGCATTGCGCAACGGCGAAGAACGCGACTTTTTGCCCGCGCAACCCATTATGCTGTGGGGCGAAACCGACGGCCATTTCCCCACCCGCCAAATCGACGTTTCGGCGCACGCGGCTGAGGGCGACGAAGCCATTGTGTGCATTGTCAACGGCAAACCGGCGGTCATTCGCCACGCCAACGACAAAACCCTGCTGCAAATGCTGCGCGAAGACCGACGCATGACCGGCGTAAAAGAAGGCTGCGCCGAAGGCGAGTGCGGCGCCTGCACCGTCTTGCTTGACGGCATTGCCGTGATGAGTTGCCTGGTTCCGGCCGGCAGAGCGCACCGCAGCGAAATCATAACCATTGAAGGGCTGGACAACCACCCCCTGCAACAAGCCTTTGTGGAAGAAAACGCCGTGCAATGCGGCTACTGCACGCCCGGCTTTGTAATGAGCGGCGTCTCTTTGCTGGCTGAACAACCGGCCCCCACCCCCGACGAAATCAAACAAGCCTTTGCCGGAAACCTGTGTCGCTGCACGGGCTACTACAAAATTATGAACGCGGTTGAAAACGCAGCCCAAAACCTGACGGAATGAATCGGGACGGCAAAAGGCTGACCGGATAATCGACCCCCTCCCGTCGCCTGCGGCGGCCGCTTCGCGTCCTCCTTGTCAGAGGGAGGGGATGGGGTATTTTCAAGGGAGCGAACCATGACTTACAACATCGTCGGCAACTCGCCCAAACGATTGGATGCCTGGGGAAAAGTAACCGGCCAAACCCTGTATCCCGGCGACAGAAATTTCGAAGGCCAACTGTGGCTGAAAATTCTGTTTGCCCGCCGGGCGCACGCCCGCGTGTTAAACGTTGATACCCGCGCCGCCGAAGCCCTGCCCGGCGTGGTGGCTGTTTTAACCGCCAAAGATGTGCCCGTCAACGAATACGGCCTGCAAATTAAAGACCAGCCCGTACTGTGCGGGCCGGGGTCAGGCAAAAAAGGGGGCGACGTGGTCCGCTTTGTGGGCGACCAGATTGCGGTGGTCATCGCTGAAACGGAAAAAATTGCCGCCCAGGGGTGCAACCTCATCGCCGTGGAGTACGAATCGCTGCCCATTGCAGACAGTCCCGTCGCCGCCCGCCGGCCCGATGCCCCGCAACTGCATCCCCACGCCGTCGATAATATTGCCTGGCACGATAAAATTCGCAAAGGGGATGTGGCCTCCGCCTGGGCCGATTGCGACATCATCATTGAAAACACGTACCACACCCCGTATCAGGAACACGCCTACCTGCAACCGGAAGCCGGTACGGCCACCATTGATGACGAAGGGCGCATTACGGTGTACTGCGTGGGCCAGTGGACGTGGGAAGAACAGCGCCAAATTGCCCACGCCCTGAACCTGCCCCCGGAAAAAGTACGGGTGGTGTACGATGCCATCGGCGGGGCGTTTGGGGGCCGGGAAGATATTTCGGTGCAGATTGCGCTGGCCCTGGCCGTGCAAAAATTGCGGCAGATGGACATTCATCGCCCGGTAAAAATTATCTGGAGCCGGGAAGAATCCATCATCGGCCACTGCAAACG
>JAJRUC010000016.1 GCA_024278015.1 Chloroflexota bacterium | reverse complement strand
GTGATTTTACAGGTTGCCGCCGCAAAAATAAACAAATACGCCACCCTGGAAAGTGGCGACACGCTGGAAATGGTTGAACGGCCTCACGGCGGGATGTCGTTTGTGCTGGTTGACGGGCAACGTTCCGGCAAAAGCGCCAAAAAAATCAGCAACATTGTAGCCCGGAAGGCCATTGGCCTGCTGGCCGAGGGCATTCGGGACGGCGCGGTTGCCAGAGCGGCCAATGATTATCTACTGACCTACCGGCAGGGCCAGGTGTCGGCCACGTTGAATATCGTTTCGGTGGATATGGTCAGTCGCACCCTGGTGCTTTGCAGAAACAGCCATTGCCCAATTTATCTGCTCAAGCAGGAAGATATTATCGTTCTGGACGAGCCGTCGAAGGCGGTGGGCATTTATCGAACCACCAAACCCAACGTCACCGAATTGCCCCTTGTCGCGCCGATAGCCGTCGTCATTTTCACCGACGGCCTGCTTGCGGCGGGCGCGCGCCGGGGGCAATCGCTGGATATACCTGCCTTGCTGCGCGAAATCGGCCCCCAAACGCGCTGGTCGGCCCAAACCATTGCCGATACGCTTTTTAGCGCGGCTTACGAGCTGGACGAAGGCCGCCCGGTTGACGATATTAGTCTGGTGGTTATTACCATTGTTTCCAGATTGAAGGACAAAAAAGTGCGCCGCCTGACGGTGGAATTTCCGCTTTAGCGGGCCATTGAAGATGAAGCAAACGTCATCGAAAAGCCGGTTGAAAATTGCTGTGGCCGGCCCGTGCGGGGCCGGAAAATCGACGTTGGTAGCCGGGTTGCGCCCGCAGGGGTACGATATTCGGTCCGTGGCCCAGGAACATTCTTACGTGCCGGATATGTGGCGGCGGGTTTCGCGCACCGATGCGCTGATTTATCTGGATGCAGGCATTGATACCATCAACCGGCGGCGGGGCAGAACGTGGCCGCAAAGCGTGCTGGATACGCTCAACCATCGGTTGCGGCACGCCCGCGCCCACGCCGATTTTTACTTGCCCACCGATGGGCTGGACATTGAAACGGTTGCCCGGCAGGTGGCGGCCTTTCTGGATTCTATCGATGCCTGAAAAATTAAAAAAGGGGAGCTTGTGCCAGCATCTTCTGAATTTGAGCCACCACCATATCAATGGCGGTGAGGTTGCGCCCCCCGCGCGGGATAATCACATCGGCGTAGCGTTTGCTCGGCTCAACAAATTCCAGGTGCATAGGGCGGACTGTTTGCAGGTATTGCTCAATCACGTGTTCGATGGTCCGGTCTCTGTCTGCCATATCGCGTTTCAGGCGGCGGATAAAGCGCAAATCGGCGGCGGTATCAACGTAAATTTTTATATCCATCATATCGCGCAGCTGTTTATCAGCAAAAATCAAAATTCCCTCCACCAAAATAACCCGCTTGGGGTCAATTTGGCGCAGGTTGCCGGTGCGGATGTACCGGGCGAAATCGTACATGGGAATATTGACCGGCTGACCGCGCAACAGGTGTTCAAGGTGGATGATGAGCAATTCGTTTTCCAGCGAATCAGGGTGGTCGAAATTCAGTTCCCGGCGCTGGGCCAGGGGGAGATGGCTCAAATCCCGATAGTAGGCATCGTGTTCAATGTAGGCCAGCCGGTTTGGGCCGACGGCTTGCAGAATTTTTTGGGAAACGGTTGTTTTGCCGGAGGCGGTTCCACCCGCCACGCCGATGATAATCGGTTTACTCATATCAGCCTGCCAACTTTACAACAGAACCATGTTTGCCAGCAAAATTCCCCCAAACGAAACAACGGTCATCGCCTGAAGCAGTGTCTGGCGTTCCGGTTTGGCGCGTCGCAGCCACCACAATGCCGTCAAAAGCAACAGCAGGGCGGCCCACGGCCCCAGTTGGGGGGCAATGGCGTAGCCCTGCCGGCCGTCAACGGCTATCAACCCGGCGATGCCCGGCAGCAGCAGGCCGGCCCCCAGCCGGTGCAGACGGTCTGCCAGCGGCGGATACGTCCCGACCTCGGCGGCCAGGCGACGGGCCGGGCCGGCCTGCCGGCTGAAAAGCCGCGCCCCCCATTCAATAAAGACGATGACCGTCAACCAGTACATTGCGGCCACGCCGGCGGCAAGCAGCCAGTGCATCCCGGTTCGCCACAGCGAGGGCGCGGCTGCCGGGGCAAGCGGCGGCGCAACGAACAACCAGCCTGCTCCCCAGCCGAAGGGAACCAGCAGCAACCCCGCGCCGAACAGCAGCAGCCCTTTGGGCAGCGGGCGTTCTTTTGCCGGCAAAAACCACAGGGCCAGCCCCATTACCCCCCAGCCGATACCCGCCGGGGGCGCGGGCAGGGTTGCTGTTTGAAGGCCGTACCATGCCAACCCCACCACGGTCAGCGCCGTGGCGGCCTGCACCAGACGGCTGCCGGTGCGCCACCAGCGGGAACTTTCCTTCAGCCACGCCCGGCCCAAAAACAGGACGGCGGCCGGCAGACAGGCCGACGCGGCAACAAAAATCAGGGCGGCATTATGTGTCAGCGGCATCAGACCAACCTTCCGAAGCGGGGCCTGGCGCGGTGAGGCGCGTGACCATTTCTTCAACGCGGGCATGGCGCCCCAGCGTTTCGGCCTCCGCTTTAATGCGGCTGCCGCGCCCTTTGGTGATAACGGTCAAACGGATGATGACAGGCGGGGGCAGGGTCAGCACAATCAGGCCGACAAGCATCAACAAGCCGCCGGGCAGCATCAGGGCCAGGCCGGGCAACCGAAAACCGCGCACAAGCAATCTGTTTTTGATGGTTACTTGTCCGCGCATATCCAGACCGTTTATCACAAAATTTTCGCTGTTTTGGGTGATGCGCATGGCATCATTATTTAAAATTTTAAGGGAGTAAGCCGGTTTGTTGGCGGCTGTTTGGCGTAATTCAAACAGCAGGTTTTCCGGCGCGTACACAAAGCGCACCGACCGATTGGCCGCTTTAAAGACCAGGTCGATATTCTGGGCGGTATCGCCTTTTACAAAGGTGACTCTGGCGATGGCTTGAGCCGTGACCGGCACAAACCACCAGCCTTCAAAACGATAGGGGCGCTGGAGTTGCCGGCTTTGGCTGTTCCGGTTGATGCTCAGGTGGGCGATGCCCGGCCCGGCGGTTTCCGGCGTATTGCCGTCAAACGAAATGCCTGTCAGCCGGAAGGATTTTCCGGCCAGCAAGACGGGCGTCTCGGCCTGGGTGGTCAGCAATCCTTCTGCCGATTGCCCCCAAATGGTCTGCACCACCCCGCCTGCAATGGTCGTCAGCAGGCCGGCGGCAACCAGCGCCGGCCCCGCCCAGCGCCACAAATGGCGCGTGGCCGTCACGGAGCCGGTTGAAGCATCCGGCAAAACGGTAAAGCCATCCGCCTGCAAATTGGCCCGCAGTTCGGCCAGCGGCACTGCCGCCGAAGTGGATTTATTGGCCGATTGGGGCGCGGTCAGGCGCAACGTTTTGCGGACAAACCGGCTGAGCGGGTGCGGAATGGCTTCGGGGGGCGGTGTGTGCGGGGCGCGGAGACGTTGCCATGTGGCCGGTAGATAATCGGCCAAAATGATGAGCGTGCTGAGTGTGACCACCGCCATCGGCAGCCGGAACCAGACGGTTTGATAAACCTGAAAAAGCCCCAGCCGGTTTAACGTTTGAAAACTTTGCTGGTAAAATTGGGGCAAGTTGGAGAGCCATACCACAAAATCGCCGGGCATGGTCAGGTCGGCGGGCTGTTGGGGAACCATCACCGCCAACAACAGGCTCCCGGCCAGCGCCAGCAAAGAACCGATGAACGTTTCCGGTGAACGCAACCTCTGCCAGAGCGAAGCCGGCGAAAACAGTTGGCGCGGGGGAACAGAATTGGGTTTGTTGTTTGTGGCGGTCATAAATTCAGGCCCGGTTAAATAAATTACGACTGAATTTTAACATGCTCTGCCCTTTATGGCGAATTGTCTTTAAACCGGAAAGGCTCGTCCGGTTTTGAGGCCGGAAGGTGTTTTTATACTCAACTGCGTCACAAACGAACATGGTTTTTCACTGATATATGTTGGTTCGGGGTAGGGACAACCCTTGTGGTTGCCCTGTGTTTCAGCCCGAATTTGGGCGACCACAAGAGTCGTCCCTACAAAAACCGGCGCAT
>JAJRUC010000015.1 GCA_024278015.1 Chloroflexota bacterium | reverse complement strand
GACGCCGAAGCCGGTGGCGATGCCGGTTGGACCACTCCGGATGACAGCCGGCGGACGCGGTTGGGAGAAATCATTCGCCGCTTCTCCATTGACGAGTTGCCGCAATTTGTGAACGTTTTGCTGGGTGATATGAGCCTGGTGGGGCCGCGCCCGGAACGCCCCGTTTTTGTAGACCAGTTCAGACAAAGTATTCCCCGTTACATGGAACGCCATCGAGAAAAAGCGGGCTTGACCGGCTGGGCGCAGATAAACGGCTTGCGCGGCGACACCTCGATTATTGAGCGCACCAAATACGATTTGTGGTATATTGAAAACTGGTCTATTTTACTCGACCTTAAAATTATGTTGCGAACTGCAATAGAGATTTTCTTCGACAAAAATGCTTACTGAACGAGCCGGGCGTGTTTCACGTGAAACACATCCGGGCCAGGTGAGGAACCATTGACCCGAATTTGCAATTACGAAGGCAGCCGGTACAGAACAGACTTCTGGAATCAAAATCGCCGTTACGAAGACCTGAGGGAACGCATTGCCATGACGCACATGCTTCCGCCCACCGGCAGACGTATTCTGGAAGTGGGAGCCGGCTTTGGCCGCATGGTTGATATGTACGATAAATACGAAACCGTGGTTCTGCTTGATTACGCCCGCACCCAGTTGGAAGAAGCGCGTCGATATTTGGGAACAGACAGCCGTTTTGTCTTTGTGGTGGCCGATGTCTACCACCTGCCCTTTGTCCCCAATTTGTTTGATACCCTGGTGATGATTCGGGTTATGCACCATCTGGTTAATGTCCCGGCCGCCTTGCAACAATTGCAGGCCGCGCTGCGCCCCCAGGGTACGGCCGTCATCGAATTTGCCAGCAAGCACAATATCAAGGCCATCGCCCGCTGGCTGCTTCGACGGCAAAGCTGGAATCCCTTTTCGCTTGACCCCTACGAATTTGTCGAATTGAATATCGACTTCCACCCGGCCTGGATGAAACAACAATTTCCGGAGGCCGGCTTTGAGGTACAGGCCGTGCGGACGGTCTCCCATTTTCGCCTGCCGCTCCTGAAGAAATTATTTTCGCCGCGTCTGCTGGCTTCAATTGACGGCCTGGTCCAACCCACCGGACGCTGGTGGCAATTAACGCCCAGCGTCTTTCTGCAAGCGGCGGCAAAAAAAGAATCCGGGCCGCCGCCGGACGGATTTTTTATGTGCCCGGCTTGCGGCAGCGCGCAATTTAATAAAACTACAACGGCCATGCTTTGTCTGTTTTGCAAGCGACACTGGCCCATTGAAGACGGTATCTTTAACTTCAGGGAACCGATACTGCCGCCGCGCTGAATGACGGCCCGGAGTGCGGAAATTCATGGCCGGCAGATTTTCGCTTGTTGGGCGGGTGATGTTTTGTTATTCGCTTGTCCGGTGATACGGCGGGTTTTATTTCGCTATTAACAAGAAGGTGGGGCAAGGCTATGAGGGCTTTGCGGGGACACGATACGCCGTGTCCCCGTTTTTTGCTTCAGGGGCGCAACAGTAATTTTCCGGCTGTTTGCCGGCCGGCCAATTTTATGTGCGCCTGTCTCGCTTCCGAGAGGGGCAATACGCAATCTACCCGAATGTTTAATTTTCCGTCGCCCAGCCATTTGAATAAATCTCCGGCCCGCCACTCAAATTCTTCTCTGGTAGAGATATGATGGAACAGGCTGGGGCGGGTGATGAACAGCGAGCCTTTCCGGTTGAGTTCCCCCAAATCAAAAGGAGGCACCGGCCCGCCGGCCTGCCCGAACAGCACCATGTACCCCCGCGGCCGCAGCGAATTCAAACTGCCTTCAAAGGTGGTTTGCCCCACGCCGTCGTAAACCACATCCACGCCCCGGCCGCCGGTTAAACGTTTGGTCTCTGTGGTGAAGTCTGTTTGCGTGTACAAAATAACATGGTCGGCCCCGGCCCGGCGGGCCAGGTCGGCCTTCTCTGCCGTAGACACTGTGCCGATGACCGTGGCCCCGATTTGTCCGGCTAATTGCACCAGCAACAGGCCAACGCCGCCCGCCGCCGCGTGGATGAGCGCGGTTTGGCCCGCCTGCAACGGATACGTGCTGGTCAGCAAATAGTGCGCCGTCATCCCTTGCAGCATCACCGCCGCCGCCGAAGTCAGGTCAATACCGGCGGGGACGGTTATCAATTTTTCTTGCGGAACCAGGGCGTAATCGGCATACGCCCCAATTTGCGAGCTGTAGGCCACCCGGTTACCCACCTTGAACATGGTCACATCCGGACCAATGGCGTCAACCACGCCCGCCGCTTCCAGACCGGGGGTAAAGGGCAACGGCAACGGATAAAGGGCGGTGCGGTGATAAATGTCGATGTAATTGACGCCGCAGGCCGCAATTTTTACGCGCACCTCGCTGCCTGCCGGTTGCGGCCGGTCAATATCGACATATTGCAAAACATCCGGCCCGCCCGGTTGCGCCACTCGAATCGCTTTCATATTTTTCTCCTTTTGTCTTGAATAACGCCCAATTCCTTGCCGACTTTTTTGAAGACAGCCAGACCTTCATCCAGGTCTGCCCGCAAATGAGCCGCAGAGAGCATCACCCGGATGCGGGCCATGCCCTGGGGAACGGTGGGGAAGGCAATAGCCGTGCCGAAGACGCCTTCTTCAAACAGGCGTTGGCTGAATTTTTGGGTGAGGGCGGCATCGCCCAGCATCACCGGGGTAATGGGCGTTTCGCTGCGCCCAATATCGAAGCCGGCGGCCCGCATACCCTGCTTGAAGTAGTTGCCGTTTGCCCACAACCGGTCAACCAGTTCAGTGCTTTCTTCCAGCAAATCGATGGCGGCAATGCAGGCGGCCACATCGGCGGGGGTGACGGCGCTGGAAAAGAGGAAGGGCCGGCCTCGCTGCCGCAGCCAGTCTACAATGGTCTTTTTGCCGGCCACGTAGCCGCCCACCACTCCAAACGCCTTCGACAGCGTGCCGATTTCAACATCGACGCGCCCGTGCAGGCCGAAGTGGTCTACAATGCCTCTGCCGCCACGACCCACCACCCCTTCGCCGTGCGCATCATCAACCATCAAAATCAGGTTGTATTCTTCGGCCACAGCGGCCAGCTTGTCCAGCGGGGCCAAATCGCCGTCCATTGAAAAGACGCCGTCGCTGACCAGCAGCGCCTTTTCAAAAGGTATACTGGCCTCAATCACGCGGCGCAAATTGTCAATGTCATTGTGTTTATAGGCTTTGATGCCGGCTCTGGAAAGGCGGCAGCCATCGATGATAGAGGCGTGATTCAGGGCATCGGAAAAGATAATATCGCCTTTGCCCACCAGGGCCGGAATGGCGGCTAAATTGGCAGCGAAGCCGGACTGGAACGAAATGGTCGCTTCGGCTCCCTTGAATTGCGCCAGACGACGTTCCATCTCCAGATGCAAATCCATTGTGCCGGCGATGGTTCTGACCGCGCCGGGGCCAACGCCCCATGTTTCGATGGCTTGTTGGGCGGCGGCTTTTAAGCGGGGATGATTAGCCAGCCCCAGATAGTTGTTTGAGCAGAAGTTGAGCATACTCCGGCCATTGATGACCAGCCGCGCCCCCTGGGCCGAACTTAATGAGCGAATAGTGGTGAGCAGCCCTTGCTTTTGCAGAGATTCCAGTTCCCGGTCAATCCACTTCAATTTGTTTGCGGGCATTTTTGCCTCCTGTGGCGTAGTTTGAAATATATACAGGCGATTTTCTTGCCGGTAAAATTATGACTCTATTCGCCGGGCCTGTCAATTTTATCGGTTTCAGGATAGCAGGTTATTTTAAATGGCGCGTGATAATGATTTTGCCGGTTTGTTGCGCCGGAGACGCGACAACGGAGTCTAAAAAAGCCGGTGTCCGCAGGGACACCGGCTTTTTTAACAGGCAAATCTGGTTAGCGCGAGAGATGCATGGGCATAATGACATGCAAAAAGGTGTCATCGCCCACCCCTTTGATGATGCCGGGGCTGGCCGGGGCGCTGGTTTCCAGCGCAACCTGGGCGCTGTCCAGCACATTCAGCACATCAATGAGATATTTGGCGTTGAAGGCAATTTCAACCCCGTCTCCTTGCACGTTGGCCTCCAGTTCGCTGATGTTGTCGCCCAGTTCCTGACTGGTGGCCGTCAGCAAAAGCCGTCCGCCCACCAATTCATCCTCGCCCGGCGTCACATCAACCTTAACGATGTTGGCCGCGTCTCTGGCAAATAAATAGGAAACCCGCGCGGCCTTCAGGAAGGAGGCCGTATCCAGAACGGTGTGGGTGTTATGCCCTTTGGGAATAATTTGCGAAACATCGGGGAAGCGGCCTTCGATGAGTTGGGACACAAAGTCGATATTATTGAGATGGAACAGGATTTGATTTTGGGCCGGCGTAACGGCTATCTGCACCGGCTCTTCCTGGTCGGCAATGATGCGAGACAATTCGGCCAGGGCGCGGGCCGGGATGATAACCTCAAACGGCTCATCGATGGAATGGGCCAGCGGAATGTTTTTGGTAGAGAGCCGGAAACCGTCTGTGCCGGACATCGCCAACCGGTCGTGTTGAAATTCGGCCCGGATGCCGGTTAAAACCGGGCGGCTTTCTTCCACGGCGGCGGCAAACGTCACCTGATGAATTAACTGTTTGAGGGCCGCCGGCTCCAGATTAATAATTTCGCCGCCGGCGTCCAGGCTGGGTACGCGCGGAAATTCCTGAGCGTCGATACCTTTCAGGTTCGCTTCAAAGTGGGCGCAGCGCAGGTTGATGGTTTGGGTTGGCTCGTCCAGGGCCAGATCGATGCGTTCCGGCGGCAGCGAATTGACAAATTCGGTTAACAAACGCGCCGGAACCGTCACCGCGCCTTCTTCCTCTATTTTGGCATTAACCCAGCAGTTAATGCCAATTTCCAAATTGTTGGCGGTCAGCATCAGCCGGTCGTTGTCGGTTGCCAGCAACACATTCGACAGCACCGGCAGGGTGCTTCGATTGGCTACTGCCCGCCCGATGATGCTTAATCCTTTGGCCAGATTCTCTTGCAGACACGAGATTTTCACTTAGGAACCTCCTTGACCTCGCGTAACATGGCGTCAACCTGTTATCACAGCTTCTGTAAGTTTAATGTTAAAAATTATACCACACGTTGTGGTCCGAATTTTTAGTATACTATAACTTGTGTCTCTCTACAAAATTAATCTCAAAAGAACGCAGTTGTAACTATGCACCCCCCTCAGTCCCCCCTTCAAGAGGGGGGTGGATTTTACTTCCCCCCGTTCAAGGGGGGCAGGCAACAAAAGAACGCCATTTGCCGTTACAAATGCCTGCGCCGGTTACGCAATTTACACATTGCGTTTGATAACGCCCCAAATTGCCCCGGCGGCCAATATCAGCAGGGAAAGAATGGTGATAATGTAGATGGCCCGCGATGGTTGCCCGGCCTCAATTTCGCCGCCGCTGGCGGGCATTTCCGGGGCCAGGGTGGCGGTGGCCGACGGAGCCGGCTGTTCGACGGTGGGGGTGGGGGTGAAGGTGGCGGTGGGGTACGCGCCCGTGCCCCGCAGCGAAACGCCGTCCACATCGAAATTGCCCTCAAAGGTATCCGGCCATTTTTTCCAGGCCCGAATGAACAGGGTCAGCCGGGCGCCGCCGGGCCGAATGGTGATGCTGTGCGTACTGTAATTGTAAACGTTATCGGCGTTGGGGTCTTGGCGGGGATGTTCCGGAAAGGGCAACGTAACCCAGTCGGTTATTGTTTGCCAGTCTGTTCCGCCGGCGTAATCCAGACCATATTGCAACACGTATCCGCCGCCGGACAGCCCTTCGCTCCCTTCGTCCGAGCGAACCAGGCCGTGAATAACCAGCGTGTACTCTGCGCCGGCCACCACATCAACCGTTTGATAGATGCCGGCGTAGCGGTCGCCTGCCCCCAGGTCGTTGATAATTTCGATGAGCTGGGCTTGCCCGCCGTCGAACACAACTTTGGTCCAGGTATCTTTATACCAGCCGATATGGGCCTGTCCGTTATCGAAGGCTGTCCAGCCGTTGGCTACGGGCTGCCAGTCCGGCCAGGCGTCTTCAAAATCACCGTTAATGATGACTTCTGCTGTGCCGGCCACGGGGGGGCGGGGCGTGGCCGTGGCCGTCGATTCTGCGGCGGTGGCGGTGGCCGCCTGGGCGATTTGGGTGGGGTCTCCGCCCACCTGCGCCGAAACGCCGGTTGCGCCCGAAACGGCGGTGGGGGTGTCGGTGGGCTGAACCACCAGGGTGGCCGTGGCGGTGGGCTGCGGGCTGCTGGTGGGCGTGAGCGTTGGATAGCGCGTAGCTGTGGCTGTGTTTGTGGGGGCGAGCGTGGCATTTGGCCCCTGGGCCAGTCTGGCCCCTGCGCCCGTTTTCGACAGGCCAATGCCGTATGGCAGGTTACAAGCCAGCAGGCTTAATGCCAAAAGCGACACCATCAACAGGACAGGCTTTTTATTAACAGGTTTCATGCAAACCTCCCTTGATACTGCTCCGCAACTGCGCGGTTTTTCCCATTTATCAAGACGAGTTTATGATAACATAAATAAGGTAACTTGTAAACCTGTGTCCAAATAATGGATGTATTTCAGTTTGGGGGCAAGTAGAGACACGCTGTAGCGTGCCCCTGCGGAGGATGCCATTTGTATCAAATTTGCGGAAGCAGGGGCGGCTCGCGAGCCGCCCCTGCAAGCCAGAGGCAACACGAGAATACCCGTGTACCCCCAAATTGAAACGCACCCGGTCGTGACAAACAAGTTGATTTCCAACCCAACCCCCATTATAATTGTAAGTATCCGCCATTTAAATTTACTGATTGCCGAAAGCCGGCAGTTGACCGCTGTTTTCACAGAAAATAAAACCTGAAACCTGTTTCCAGAGGAGAGCAACGATGTCTTTTGTAACGATAGCAGAGGATAAACGATATTTGCTCAATCAGCAACAACGTCCGTTCTTTGTTTTGGGCGCAAATTACGAAGGCTACTTCGACCGGGCATGGCGCATGTGGGATGATTCCGAGTTCGATGCCAGCCTGCTGCGCTTCGATTTTGGTAAAATGAAAGAGACGGGCCTGAACACGGTGCGGTTGTTTTTGCTGCCCGCTCTGGAAAACGACGTGCGGGCCGGTAAATTTCACAAACTCGATACAGCTCTGCAAATTGCCGCCGAACACGGTTTGCAGGTTCTGTTCACCTTCAACGATGCCCATTCGCTGCAACTGGCCCGGGTAGCCGACATGGATGCCAAAATTGCCGCCCGCTACAAAGATGACCCCGTGATTTTGGGCTGGGATTTGGAAAACGAACCCGTCTTCTATAATTTTGTGGCCGCCATTTACCCGGAAAGCAATCCCGCCCCGGCGCAAACCCCCGCCCTGATTGACCATTACGGGGCGCGGGTATCTCAGGCCGATGCGCTGGAATTGCAGCGCCAGCATCGCATCCCGGCGCATCTAAATCCGCAGCAGGCATTTTATTACATCAATGCCTTGCGCTTGTTCATAGAATTTAATGATGCCGCCGTTGCCTGGGCCGCCGAACACGGGGGCACACAGGTTGAATATATATACTCCACCGCTTCGGCAGACTGGCACAAATTCATCGAAGTGATGAACGCCACTGTGGCGGCCTGGCTCAACATCCGGCAAACAGCCGCGCGTCAGGCCGACCCCAACCATCTGATAACTGTCGGCTACAACTGGCTGCAATTTGCCGGTTTGCCGGCCAATCGCGCCCTTGATTTTCAGGAATTTCATAAATACGGTTCAGCTTCTTTCTCAAGTCTCAAAAAAACCATTACGGCCTTAAAAAGTTTACGCAAGGTTTTCCCCAAACATCCAATTATGATGGGCGAGTTCGGCTATTCCAACCAAACCTCAACCAATCCGGCCGCGTCCAAACCCGTTGCCCCGGAAAAGACCGCCCTGTTTGAAGCGACGGTGCTGGCCTGGTTGCGGGCCAATCAGTTTGCCGGCGGCCTCAAGTGGATGCTCAACGATGTGGATACCACGGCCAATCCCTACGAAGCCGGCTTCGGCATTTACAGCGTGGGAGACCGGCCCAAACCCGTTCGGGAGTTGCTGGCCCAATTCAGCCGGCGCTGGCCGGCGCCGCCGGGCGGGGGCAGCCTGAATTTGGTGCAGGACCGCCGGGGCGTGGCTTTTCGGATGGATTTGGGGACGCAAATATTGCTGGGAGGGGGCGTTTTTCAGGATGCGTCCTTTAGCTGGCAAGCCGATTCTGTCGGCTACTGTTTCATTGACCATCAGCCGGAATTTTTGCAAATGACCGCCCTCGGCAACGGCCATTTTGCCGTTGACCCCTGGGAAATCGTAACCGGCTGGACGCCCCGCCACCAAAGCGTGTTGCATCGCGTGGCCGAAAGCGGGCTGGTGCGCCTGGCGTCTTTTTCGCCGCAAGAGCGCGTGGCCTGGGCGCTGGTGTCCGGCACAACCTACCGGCTGATGAAGGGGGCGCTGGTAGACGACGCTTCGCCGCCGGACCCGGAAATTGCGCCCAACCCCGGCGAACATGTGGTGGTGCTGCCCGATGCCGCTGACACCCTGACCGTTGCCTTGCCGTACATTCGGCTGTTTGCCCCGGATATCACCTTTGCCCCCGATGTGGCGGCCGGGCGCTGGCTGTACGTAACCGTCATTGCCCCGCCGGAAGTTGTATCTGAGGCCATGCTGGATGTTATCCGCGCGGCGGGAGCGCGGCTGGTAGAGCGCATCGACGGCGACGTGAGCGCCATCCTGGAGACGCTGGTGGCGCAGGAGCGACGCTTTATCAGCGCCGGGCCGGATGATTCGCCGGTGCAGCCTCCACCCAACCAGGCCGGCGCGACTCTCTACACTGTCCGGCTTGGCGATACGTTGAGCAAGATTGCCTTGATGTTTTACGGCAAAAGCGCCCTGTGGCGACTTGTCTTCGAGGCCAACCTTGATATTCTGGATGACCCCGGCCACATTCGGCCCGGTATGCAGCTAAAAATTCCGCCCCAGGCGTAATCGAAACAGGAAGCTATGAGCGTTTTTTCCTTGAATCCGGCCAAACCGGGTTTGCTTGACCAAACCGGAAAGCCCTTCTTTACGCTGGGCGTTAATTATGAAGGATATTTTGACCGGGCCTGGGCTATGTGGCGGCCCGATTTGTACGACGCGGCCCTGATTGAAAAGGATTTTGCCAAAGCCCGGCGCAGCGGCTTTAATACCTTGCGCCTGTTTGTGCAAAAAGAAAACAGGACCGAAGTTTTGCGCGGCGACTGGCGGCGCTTCGATACGGTCTTCGGCCTGGCCGAAAAATATGGTCTGGCGGTGATGCTCGCCTTTAACGATGAACACAGCCCGCATCTGGAACAGGTGGGCGCGTTTAACGCCAAAATCGTCAAGCATTTCAAAGACAATCCGGTTATCCACAGTTGGGACATCGAAAACGAACCCCGGCTCTACAATTTGCTGGTGGCAACCTACCCCAATGGCCGCTGCCCGCTGTTGACCTCGGCCCTGGTAGACCACTATGGCGAATTTGCGTCGCGCAGCCAAATTGACCTGAGCAAAATTCCCGCCGCCTTGCGACGCGACCCCACCAAAGCCTTTTACTATCGCAATGCGGTGCTGGCTTACACAAAATTCAGCCGGCAAGCGGTTCAATCGGGCTTGCCCTCAACGGTAGATTATATGCGCAGCCCGCAAGCCGCTCAGTGGGGGCCGTTTCTTGAATTGCTGGATGAAACCGTGGCCGCCTGGCTGGCCCCCCAATTGCAGCCGATGAAAGCCGCCGACCCGAACCGCCTGTTCAGCGTCGGCTGGAACTGGGAAAATCTGGCCGCCCTGCCGGCCAACCGGGCGCTCGATTTTCATCAAATTCATAAATATGGTAAGGTGGGCTATACAACCTTGCACAAAACCTTCAGTATGCTGAAGGCGCTGCAACGCACATTCCCCAGTCAGCCGGTCATTATGGGCGAATACGGCTATTCCACCGATGAAAGCCGCGACCCGGCGGCCCGCCGGCCGGTTGACCCGCGTATTGCCGCCCTGCACGAAGCGGCGCTGACCTGCTTTTTACGGGCCGACGGCTTCGCCGGCGGGCTGAAATGGATGCTGAACGATGTCCGCGACGCCCCCAATCCTTTTGAGGCCGGGCTGGGCGTTTTTGCCGATGCCGAAAAAGAAAAGCCGTCCCGGCGGGTGTTTAGCCATTTGGCTTCTATTTGGCGCAGCACCCAGGACCCCGGCCAACTGCAAGTGATGCCGGACAGCCGCACCCGTATTCGGTTTGATTACCAGTGCGAGCGGGGGAGCTTGTTTGGGGGCGGCAGTTCCGGCGATGTGGTTCGCCGCCAAACCGGCGCTCCGGCCCATATTTTTGTGACCCACAGCATCACCGGCGAGCTTCGGGTGGAAGCGGACGCCGGCTTGACGATTCAGTTCAAGCCCAATGACCTGTCTTCGCAATGGCAGCCGCAGGCCGAGGCGGCAGTTTATCGACTGAAGGCCGATACCTTCAGCCCGGAAGGGGTTTTTCCCGCCGGGCAGGCGCTATCGCTGGCCTTAACCGACGACCAGCCTCGTCTGATAACGCCTTTATCGCAGATTGTTTGAGACCGGATTATGCTTCAAGCGCAACAAGCCTATTTTCTGGCCGTCGATATTTTTGCCCTGACCGCTTTGGCAATGGCCTTCAGCGCCAAACGCGGGCGGGCGCGTGGCCCGCAGCGCCGGAATCCGTTTTTGATGGCCTTGTTTGCCCTGGTGGTGGTCAGAAGCCTGGCCCTGATTACCTATTTAAGTACCAATCCCGCCTGGCCGCAATTTATGGGCAGTTTTGAAATTGCCGGTAACTTTTGCATCATTTGGGCCTTAAGCAATCATCTTTTGCGGCGGGTGCGGTTTTGGCGGCTGTACATTCGAGTGGGGGTGGTGTTGATTGCGCTGGTCATCATCGCCCTGCCGTGGTGGTCGTTGGCCCGGCTGTGGCCGCTGATTTCCTTGCTGGTGATTGCGGGCGGCTTGCCGCTGGTTTATTTGGGGCGGCGCAAACGTCGCAGGACGCACATCATCGCCCCCCTGATTCTGGCTGTGGCTGCCAGCTTCAACGGGCTATCGTTTTTGAACGTGGCCCAGTTCATTACCATGGCGGGCTACGGGGCCTTGATTTACGCCGTCTTTGTAGAAGTAGTCATCAGCATGCGCTTGCGCCGGCAGATCGTCGAATCGCTGGGGGCGGAAACGCAGCGCGTCCAGTCTGAACGCCGGCGGTTGCTGGATGTGAGCAATTTGCTGCACACCAATGCCGGCGTCACCGAAGTTTTGCATCATGTGGCCTACAGTATTTCCCGTTATTTAAACGTAGACCAGGTAATAATCATGGCCGTCAAGCCGAGCGCCACCCCCATCGGCTACATGCTGGCTGCCTACAGCGTCGATAAAACCCTGCAATACACCTCCAGAGACAATGTTACCTTCAAGCTCACCGCCTCTTCTGCGTTGCTGGATGTGTTTGAGAGCAAAGCGCCGCTTGTCTTAACCCCCACCGAAGCGGACCGGTTAGCCAATCTGTACGCTTTGTGGAGTGAACCGCGTCTTGGCCCCACCGTCATCCAGCCGATTGCCCTGCGAAACCGGGACGTGGGCTTTTTGGTGGTCGGCAACCCCATCAGCCAAAAGCCGCTGTCCGCCGGCGATATTCGGCTGCTGCAAGGGTTGTCGCCGCAATTGGCAAATACCATCATCCAGCAAGGCCGCTATCGCGCGTTGGAATCGAAGGCGGAGACAATGGCCGCCAAATTGCAGGTGTCCCGGGCCGAGGTGAAGAAGCTGTTCAACATCATCGAATCGTTGAAAGACGGGGTGATTGTAGCCGATATTGAAGGCAAAATTTACCTGACCAACAGCGCCACCCAGCGTATATTGAACAAAACCCATCGGGATTTGATGAGCCGGTCGATTGGCTGGTTGTATGCTCAACTGAATCCCGGCGGCGATATTGAAAAGCTGGTGGCTTCGTTGGGGCGGCGCAGCAATCAACCCCACATTCGCTATTGTGAATACAACAACCGTTGGCTTCAGGTGCGGCTAATGCCCCTGCGCAATCGCCGGCGCGAGTGGCAGGGGGTGGTGGTGGTTATCATAGATTCAACGGCAGATGTGACCGCCGATAAAGCCAAAAATCAATTCCTGAAAACCATTGCCAAAGATTTGCGCACGCCCCTGACAACCCTGAAAGGGTATGTTGATTTAATGTTGTCCGCTGAAGGCCACGCGCTTTCGGCGGTGGAGGCGGCGGGTTATTTGCGCAACATTGATGGCGGGTTAAACAAAATCATCAAAATAGTCAACGAAGCCACCAACGATTTTAACCACGCCTCTTTGATGCCCCGCTTGCAGCTTCAGCCCGTCAACATAGCCGAAGTCCTGAATCATGCGCTGGAATCGGTGGAGGCTATTGCCGCCGCAAAGAACATCCGGCCCGCAACAGAAATTACCACCGATTTGCCGCAGATGCTCCTTGATGCGAAAAAGATACAGAATATAATAGAGGTGATGTTGATTAATGCCTGTCGCCTGTCGCCGGTGGGCGGAAATGTGACCGTCCGGCTGGAACGGCGGGTTGAAGCTGAAGGCAAAGCGAAAAAGGAATCGTATATTTTCATTTCCGTCGCAGACAGCGGCGAAGCTCTTTCGGTTGAAGACAGCCGCTATCTGTTTGACCCGGAAACCAAACACGAATTTACGCAGTTTAACCGGGTGGCCCGCCAGGAATTGCTGGCCGGCAAACTGGCTATCGAAGCGCATGGCGGACGGGTGTGGGTTCAAAGCAAAAGCGGAGGGGGCAATATTTTCTACATCGCCTTGCCATGTTGATGATAGCGCACAAAAAACTGCAAGGCGAGCCAGAGTGTCGCCTTGCAGTATAAAATTCGGATGGCGGTAATTTTTGACTGATGGGACAAATTGTCTTTCCCCCTCTCCCCCAAGGGGAGAGGGGATTTTGCTCCCTCCCCTCTTGGGGGGAGGGTCGGGGAGGGGGTTTTCGTCCATCAGTCAATCCTGGCCACTACCAAAATTCGGGTGATGCATCACCTGGTTCATTGGTCAGGTGATTTTTGGTTGCCTATTTGGCGTAATCGACCATGCGCGTTTCTCTGATGACCGTAACCTTGATTTGGCCCGGATACTGCAAATCTTCTTCAACCTGACGGGCAATGTCTTTGGAGAGGGTCAGGGCGGCGTAATCATCTACATCTTCCGGTTTGACGATGATTCTGATTTCTCTGCCGGCCTGAATGGCGAATGATTCCTTGACTCCCTTGAAGGAGTTGGCAATGCCTTCCAGGGCCTTGATGCGTTTGACGTAATTTTCCAGGCTTTCGCGGCGAGCGCCCGGCCTGGCCCCGGAAACCGCATCGGCGGCTTCAACAATAACGGCTTCCAGGCTTTCCTGCTCTACTTCGTGGTGGTGGCCGGCAATGCAGTTGACAACCTTGGCGGGCACGCCGTACTTGCGGGCCTCTTCTGCGCCAATCATGGCGTGCGGGCCTTCCACTTCGTGGTCTATGGCTTTGCCCAGGTCATGAAGCAGGCCGCCCATGCGGGCCACTTTCACATCCGCCCCCAACTCGCTGGCAATAATGGCTGCCAGATGGGCCGTTTCTATGGCGTGCAGCCGCTGGTTCTGGCCGTAGCTGGTGCGATATTTCAGGCGGCCCAACAGTTTGATGATGTTGGGGTGCAGGCCCGGCACGTTGGCTTCGTAGGCCGCGTTTTCTCCGGCTTCCTGAATGGTGCGGACCATTTCAGTTTGCGCCTTTTTGATGATTTTTTCAATGCGGGCCGGATGAATGCGGCCATCGTTAATTAAACTT
>JAJRUC010000373.1 GCA_024278015.1 Chloroflexota bacterium | reverse complement strand
TTCTACCCCCTCCCCGCTTCGCGTCCCCCGATGTCGGGGGAGGAGCTAATTCCCCCCGCTTGAGGGCGCGAAGCGATTTCTTCATCAGGGACTGAGGGGGGTAAAATGCCGCAACTGCGTCAGTCCTAATGGAATTGGTTTCAATTTGCGGGCGCAACCTGCAACTTTTTGGCGAAACGGACGTATAATAAAATACGGTCAATGACTTTCCTGTCATGTTTCCGGGAGTTTTCAGACAGATAAATCAGAGGTAATTCTGTGATTTTGTGTTAAAGTAAAAGGTATGGGAAATAAGCATCGCAGGGGCACACTGCAGCGTGCCCCTGCTACACAGGACAAACACACAGATTGTCGCAAACCCCCTTGAAATCCCAAAGAGCCGCAGTTGTTCTACAGAAGCGCAAACCGGAAGCATTATACCCAACGGGAGGTGGGAAAATAATGGAAAACAATATTCAATCAACTGAATCTGTGCCGACCCAATCAGTGTGGGGTTGTCTGATTAGCCTTATCGACAAGCCCAAAGATACCTTCGGCAATTTAACGGCCCGGCCGCGCCTGAAATGGGTGCTGCCTTTGGCGCTGGCGATAGTCATCGCCGTGTTTAACGCCTGGGTCACGGCTCCCCATTCCAGCGAACTGGCCCAAAAGGCCGCCGTGCAGCAACTTACCGCAAGCGGCATGTCGCCCGCCGAGATTGAGCAAGCCACGACTCAGGCCGCGCGATTCCAGACCCCCACATTTTTGGGGATAGTCTCTGCCGTCACCGGCTCGCTCTTCATTGTGCTGGCATGGCTGGCTGCGGCGGCGTTGCTGTATTTTTTGTCGCTGGTGGCCGGCGCCGAATTTACCTACGGGGCCGCTTTTACGGTGATGGCCTGGAGTACCATCCCCACCACCCTGCGTAGCCTGGTGCAGGGCATTCTCATTGCCGTCACCGGCCGGTTTCCGGTTTACACCGGCCTGGCCGCCCTGCAAGTAAGCGGCGATGTGTTGGTAGATAGTCGCAATCCGATGATTGCCCTGCTCTCCTTCGCCGATATTTTTTGGCTGTGGCACATTTTTTTACTGGTGATTGGCATGGCTGTGGCCGCCAAATTCAGCCGGCTGAAAGCCTTCTGGATTGTGCTGGTTTACGCCGCCCTGGCCGTTGGCCTGGGAATCGGCTCTTCGTTTTTAAGCCGGCTGGGGGGGTAAACCCTCTGTAACAAGCAATAAAGGATAAAAGCAATGAAGCGAACACTCATTATCTTGCTGATACTGGTGGTGGTGATTGGTCTGGGCGTTTCCGGTTACCTGTTTTTAACGCCCAAAACGTACAGCGTGGCCGAAGACCCAACCATTGAGACGCTGACCGTGGAGACCGATACCATCATCGCCACGGTCAACGCCGCCGCCCGCCTGGAAGCGCAAGAGACGGTCAATCTGAATTTTGAGACGGTGGGCAAAGTGGCAAAAATCCACGTGACCGCCGGCGCCAGGGTAGAGGCCGGCGCCCTGTTGGCCGAACTGGATACAACCGACCTGCAACAAGCGCTGCAACTGGCCCGGATTGATTTGAACCGCAGCCAGGCCCAGCTCGACAAACTTCTCGAACCGCCGTCGCAACTTGATTTGGCCGCCGCTCAGGCTTCGGTTGAAAGCGCCAAAGCCGCTTTGGAAAACACCCTGCAAGGCCCGGCCCAGGCCGATATTCAGGCCGCGCAAATGGCCCTGAACAGCGCCAACGCCAATTTGCAGCGCATCCAAAGCGGCCCCAACGCCGATGCGGTGACGGTGGCCGCCGCCGCCTTGCGCAAAACAGAGATCGCCCTGCGGCAAGCCCAACAGGCTTACGATGAAGTCTCTTACGATGCCCGCGCCGCCAATTTTCAGGGCGCCGCGTTAGAGCAAGCCACCATCGATTATGAAACCGCCCAGGCAAACTACAACCTGGCCGTTAAAGCGGCGGAAGACGCCGATATTCTGGCGGCCCAATCTCAAGTGGCCGCCGCCGAAGCAAACCTGCAAAAGCTGCTTGATGCGCCGGACGCGGCTCAGGTGGCCGCCGCCCAGGCCCAACTTAAACAAGCCGAAGCCGGCCTGCAAAAACTCCTCGACGGCCCATCGGAGGCGGATATTGCCGTCACTCAGGCCGCCGTCGAATCGGCCCGGCTGAATCTGGAAAACGCCCGGCGCAATTTGGACCGCGCCTGGCTGTACAGCCCCATCGCCGGCACAGTCACCGCCATCAATATTAAAGAAAACGAACAGGCCGCCGGGCCGGTGGCGATGGTGGTTTCTGACCTGTCTGCTTTTAAACTGAATGTTGAAATCGATGAAATCGACATCAACCGTATTGCCCTGGGGCAGCCGGTGGTCATCACCCTCGATTCCCTGCCCGACGAAGAATTTACCGGCGCCGTTGATGACATTGGCGTGGCGCCCACGGCCGGGGCCGGCGGCGGTATTGTAGCCTACCCCGTCACGGTGTTGATTAACGCCCAAAATGCGCCCTTCAAGGTGGGCATGAACGTCAATGCCACCATCGAAACGGAACGTCTGGAAGGTGTGGTGGTGGTTCCCAATCGGGCCGTTCAAATAGACCGCGAAACCGGCAAGGCCTATGTCGATAAAGTGGTTGATGACCAAACCCTCACTCGCACCGAAATTGTGCTTGGCCGGCGGGGAACCACCGTCAGCCAGGTGTTGAGCGGCCTTGATGTGGGCGATACGATTGCCATTCAGCAAAATTCACGCCGGGAGCAGTTGCGCCAGGCCATCGGCAACGGCGATAACTAACACACAATCAAATTCGAGAGACAAATGACCACACGGAAAGCAGTCATTGAAATTCTGGACCTTGTAAAAACCTATCAAATGGGTGATGTGCAGGTGCGGGCGTTGCGCGGCGTTTCGCTGAAAATACTGGAGCGCGAACTGGTGGCAATTATGGGGCCGTCCGGCTCCGGAAAATCGACCCTGATGAACATCATCGGCTGTTTGGATAAACCCACCAGCGGCCGTTACCGGCTGGATGATGAAGATGTGAGCCTGATGGACGACAACCGGCTGGCCCTGGTTCGCAACCGGAAAATCGGCTTTGTATTCCAGAGCTTCAACCTGTTGTCTCGCACCAGCGCCTTGGCCAACGTGGAACTGCCGATGGTTTACAACCATATTCCGCGCAAGGAACGCCACCGGCGGGCCACCGCCGCCCTGCAAAGCGTGGGCCTGGGCGACCGCCTGCATCATAAATCGAATGAGCTTTCGGGCGGGCAGCAGCAGCGCGTGGCCATTGCCCGCTCTCTGGTGAACGACCCGTCCATTATCCTGGCCGATGAACCGACCGGCAACCTCGATTCAAAATCGGGGGCGGAAATTATGGCAATTTTCCAACGCTTGAATGAGGAAAAGGGCATCACCATTGTCTTTGTCACCCACGAACCGGAAATTGCCCAACACACCCGGCGCATCATTCGCCTGTCAGACGGGCACGTCATCAGCGATGAACGGGTTGCCGACCAGAAACGCGCCGGAGAACGGGCCTACAGCGTGCGGGCCAGAGACCTGACCCGCGATTCAACCGTTGAGCAAGACAACAATCAGCCGGAAGTCTGAAAGAGGACACCGTTATGTTTTTAGAGAGTTTAGCCATTGCCTTGCGGAGTTTGGCCGCCAATAAATTGCGCTCTATTCTGACCATGCTGGGTATTATCATTGGCGTGGGCGCGGTTATTGCCCTGATTTCTGTGGGGCAGGGATTTGAATCGTTCATCAATCAGCAATTTGCCGGCCTGGGCACAAACCTGCTGTTTGTGGTGCCCGGCCAGTTGGACGGCGGCCCCCATAGCGCGCGCTCCAGCCGGCAGGCGCAGCCGTTGACCATGAGCGACGCCGAGGCTCTGCGCGATATTTTTCGCGCGCCGGATGTCGAAGCCGTTGCCCCGGTCTATTCCAGAGGCGGTCTGGCCGTGCATGGCAACCGGGATACCTTCACCACGGTCAACGGCGTTACGCCCGAACATGCTTCGGTGCGGAATTTTCAGATGACGGATGGGGAATTTATCACCGATTCCGACGTTACGGGCCGCTCGCGGGTGGCCCTGCTCGGCTCGCGGGTGGCAGAGCGCCTCTTTCCCGATGAGCCGCCGATAGCCATCATCGGTCAGGTGGTAAAAATTAACGATGTCCCCTTTAAGGTTAAGGGACTTTTGGAAGAAAAAGGGGGCGGCGGCGGTTTCGGCGGCGATGAGGATAATGTTATTCTGATTCCCGTTTCCACGGCCCAAAGCCGCCTGTTTTCGGCAGATGTGGTGCGGGGCAGTTATGTGGTGTCGGTCATTTTCATTCAGGTGGTGAGCGAAGACAGGATGGATGTGGCCGCCGACGAAATTACCGACGTACTCAGAGACCAGCACCGGATCACCTTCCGGGACGATGACGATTTTACCGTGGTCAATCAGGCCGATTTGATTGCCGTGTTCGGCGATATTACCGCCATTTTTACCATTGTGCTGGGGTCGATTGCCTGCATTTCGCTGGTGGTGGGGGGCATCGGCATTATGAACATTATGCTGGTGTCCGTCACCGAGCGCACCCGCGAAATCGGCTTGCGGAAAGCCATCGGCGCGAAGCGGGGCGATATTCTGCTGCAATTTTTGATAGAGGCCATCGTCATTTCTGTGCTTGGCGGGGCAATTGGCATTTTACTGGGCGTGCTGGGTTCCATCTTAATCGGCAATCTGGCCGATATGACTACGGTGGTCACGCTCCAGGCTGTTTTGCTGGCGACTGGTTTTTCAATTGGGGTGGGGGTGTTCTTCGGTATTTATCCGGCCACCCGCGCCGCCCGCCTCAGCCCCATAGACGCGCTGCGATACGAGTAGCGAAAGGATTTTGTTAAAATGAATGAAAAAAACCGGCTGAATCTGGGTATCGGATTGGCAATCGGCATCAGTATTGGCGCGGCATTGGGCGTGGCGTTCAGAAACGTCGCGGTGGGCATCGGGGCGGGCATCGCCATCGGCGCGGCAATCGGACTCACGTTGAACCCCGCAGGCTGGGATACTTCCCTCACCCCCGCCGTCCGCCGGACGCTGTGGATAGTGCTGGCGCTGGGCGTCTTCGCTATGTTAGGTGTCGTCGGTTATATGCTCATCCGATAGCAAGGCATGGGCACGATGCATCGCGCCCCTGCGGTAACTATCATAAAAATCACGGTTCATACAGACGTAACTGTGACGATGTACAGAAAGTGACAAAGGTCATGAAGAAAATTTACACCATATCCGCCTTGATTATTTTGACGGCCCTGTTGGCCGGTTGCGCCCCGAACAACCGCGCCGGCGCGTCTACGCCAACCGTGGTTGCGGTGGCAGAGACCATCTCTACCCCCACCCGAACCCCGCTGCCGCCCACCGTCACTGCCATTCCGGCGGCGGCCGCTACGGCCACTACCACCCCCTTGCCGCCGTTGCCCACCCGCCCGACCATCGTCTTGCCCACGCCGGAGCCTGCCGGCGCGCCGCCCGTCTCCGTCGAGGCGTTGCACGGGGCCACCTTGCCCAACCCCGTCGCCAAAATTCTGGCCTACGAACTGAATGTACGAACCGGGCCGGGACCCGTTTACCCGGCCATCGACGCGCTCAAACAGGACGAGATAGTTGAAATTACCGGCATCAACTACACCGGCGAATGGTACCGGGTGGCCCGCGACGGGCAGGTGATGGGCTGGATTTCTGCCGCCGGCAAATACGTTGTCACCGTCCCGCCGCAGGTTGACGTGCCGCCGGTGGCCGCCCCGCCCGTGCCTGCCGGCGGGGGAACGCTCATCATTCAGCCGGAAACCGGGGGCGATTTTTATCGCCTTAACGCCGACGGCAGCGGCTTGCAGCGCCTTTCGGCGGGCGTTGACCCGGCCCTCTCGCCCGACGGCGCAAAAATTGCCTTCACCCGCTACGGCCCCGGCGAAGTGGGTGCGGTGTGGATTTACGACCTGTCCACCGGCGCGGAGTACCCCCTCATCGGCGAAATGTTCGAGCCGAAATCACCCGCGTGGTCGCCCGACGGCCGCTCGCTGGTCATCAGCTTTCAGCGCGGGGGCCGGCGAGAAATTGAATCTCGCTGCTACAAAATGCGCGCCGACGGCACCTTCCGCAAGCCGCCCCCCGGCGCATACGATTTTAAATTTGTCAACGGCAAGCTCTGCTTCAAGTTGCCGCCCGATACCCACTGGCAGCTTCGGCGGGTGGATGTGGCCGGCGGCGCGTTTGAGGATTTGGCTTCGGAAACGTATTCTTACGCCCCCACATGGGACCCGGCCAACCCGTGGCGCGTGATTTTTGCGGGCAGTATCGGCTTGCAGCAACTTGACCTGAACCGGAACGAATATTTCCCCTTCACCGCCGACCGCTTTGACCGCGCCCCGGTTATGTCGCCCGCCGGCAACGCAGTGGCGGTCTCTTACCGGCAGGATACGCATTGGGAGGTGTACACCATCAACACCGCCGCTGGCCGCCGCCGCCGGTTGACCCCTTCGCAGCCGTTGCTGGGCAAGCCGTTCAACAGCGCCGCGCCCGCATGGTCGCCCAACGGCAAACAGATTGCCTTTGTCACCGACCGGCGCGGCCCGTGGGAATTTTGGGTGATGAACGCCGACGGCGCAGACCCGCATCCGCTGCTGCCCGCCGATGTGGCCGCGCAACTTAACGTGCAATATCACGGCGTCGATGAACGGCTCATCAGTTGGGGGAAATAAAGCGCGCCGGATATTTACAAATGCCCGAAATCAATTACAATAGCGATGATAACTGTCACCGCTATTTTTTTGCCTAACACAACAGGAGTTCCCTATGAACATTGATTCCACTATTTTCAAAGCCTATGATATTCGCGGCATTTATCCCACCCAATTGAACGAAGAGGCCGCCTACGCCATCGGGCGGGCGTTTGCGACATTTTTGCCGGTTGAAACCGTCATCATCGGGTGGGATATGCGCCTTTGCAGCCCCGCGTTGCGGGATAATGCGGTGCGCGGGCTGACCGACCAGGGCGTAAATGTAATTGACATCGGCATGGTCGGCACCGACCAGTATTATTTTGCCTGCGCCACCCTGGGGTACGCCGGGATGATGGTCACGGCGTCGCACAATCCCAAAGAATATGGCGTCTTCAAAATGGTGCGCAAAATGCCGCAACTCCTCAGCGGCGATGAGGGCATTAAAGACCTGCTGCGGATTATACAAAATGATGATTTCGCGCCGTTAGCCACCAAAAAAGGGACGGTCATCCACAAAGATTTGAGCGCGAAATTTGTGGATTACGTCCTTTCGCTGGTAGATATTGACGCGCTCAAACCGTTGAAGGTCATCGCCGATACGGGCAACGGGATGGTGGGACCCATCCTCAAACGGGTGTATGAAAAATTGCCCGTCAGCCTGACCGGACTGTATTTTGAACCGGACGGCAACCTGCCCAATCACGGGCTTGACCCCCTGCAACCGGAAAATCGCGCCGAATTGCAGGCGCGGGTGGCGGCGGACGGCGCGGACATCGGCTTTGCTTTTGACGGCGACGGCGACCGATTCTTCACCATTGACGACCGGGGTCATTTTGTGCCGGGCGATTTTATGACCGCGCTGATGGGCGAATATTACCTGAAAAAATATCCCGGTTCAAAAATTTTATATGATGTGCGCGCCAGTTGGGCGGTGAACGATTTGATTTCCGCCGCCGGCGGCATCCCGTTGATGGAGCGGGTGGGGCACGCCTTCATCAAACGCCGTATGGCGAAAGAAGATGCCGTCTTCGCGGGGGAAGTGACCGGACATTACTATTTTAAAGACTTCTTTTTCGCCGATTCGGGTATTGTGCCCTCACTCATCATCATGGAAATGATTTCCAAAAAAGGGAAGAAACTTTCGGAAATGCTGGCGGAACTGGAAGCCAAATATTTCATCAGCGGAGAAATTAATACCCGCATCAGCATAGACCCGCAAGCAAAAATGCAGGAGCTGGCGGAAACGTTCAGCGACGGCAAAATCGAATGGCTGGACGGCGTCTCGGTCACCTGTCCCGATTGGCATTTCAACGTGCGCCCGTCGAACACCGAACCCCTGTTGCGCCTGAATCTGGAAGCCACCTCGCGGGAACTGATGGCAGAAAAACGCGATTTGGTTTTGGGAATAATTAGGGAATAAAATACCCCCCTTAATCCCCCCTCTTTGAGGGGGGAAATACCCCCTCTCCCTGACCCTTGTACGACAGGGGAGAGGGAATATCACCGGAAGTCATCACCACGGGGATATCCTTGAACCTCTCTCCCCCTTTTTGAGGGGGGGATTAAGGGGGGGGCAATATTTCACAGTCAAAGGAGACTGATTTTATGCTGCGCAGTTTTTTCATCGGATTATCACACAGCGCATCCGCCCAAAAATTTGTCACCCATTTCGGACCTGCCCGCCGCACCGCCCGCCGGTTCATCGCCGGGGAAACGCTGGACGACGCCGTCGCCGTGGTGCGCGCGCTGAACGACAACGGCATCAAGGGGCTGATGAACGAAGTCGGCGAAGCCATCACCACCCGCGAAGAAGCCGCGCAGGCGGCGCAGGACATCAAAACCCTGCTCCACCGCATCGACGACGAGGGGCTGGACGCCAGCATTTCGCTGAAACCGTCACACATCGGGCAAACATTCGGGGCGGATTTCTTTTTTGAAACCGTCGCCGAGATTGTGGACACTGCCCGCAAATTGAACAATTTTGTGGAAATGGATATGGAAGGCAGCGCGGATGTGGACGACACGCTGAGCGTGTTCCACCGGCTGCTGGACACCTTCGGCGGCGGATTGAAGCTCGCCGTGCAGGGCTATCTGTACCGCACCCCCGCCGATGTGGAAAAATTGATTGCGCGCGGCGGCGGCATCCGGCTGGTGAAAGGGGCGTATGCCGAACCGCCGGAAATTGCCATTCAGGATAAGTCGGCGATAAATGAAGCCATGAAACGGCTGATGGCACAAACCCTCGCGCCGGAAGCCCGCGCCCAGGGCGCGTTTCTGGCGCTCGGCTCGCATGACCCCGCGCTGATTGAATGGCTCATCGCCCGCACCACCGCGCTGGGCATCGCCAAAGACCGGTTCGAGTTTCAAATGCTTCAGGGCGTGCGCCGGGACGAACAACTCCGGCTGGCGCGGATG
>JAJRUC010000372.1 GCA_024278015.1 Chloroflexota bacterium | reverse complement strand
TTGAATTGCTGCCGGGAGGCGACCCCAATTCGCCTGCCGTTCTGGATTGGCGGCCCATGCTCATCGAAATTTTGAAAGATTTGCACCGCCGCACCGATTCTGCTATCATTGCAGCGCGGTTTCACAACACGCTGGTTGCCATGCTGGCCGCCATTGCCGGGCGCGTGGCCGAAAGCCGCATTGTCTTGAGCGGAGGCTGTTTTCAGAACAAACGGCTCACCGAACACGCCCTTGTTCGCCTGCGCCGCGCCGGATTTGAGGTACTCATCCACCGGCAGGTGCCGCCCAACGACGGCGGCATCAGTTTGGGGCAGGCGGCCATTGCGGCCCGGCAACCAGGTGTCTATCCGTAAACTCATCACACCGAGCGATAGCGTAGAAGGCGGCTGAGTTCAGAAACAACTGGATTTGCGCTTTTTTTACCCCCTCCCAACCCTCCCCCCGGCAAAGGAGGAGCTAAACTTCCCCCCGCTTGAGGGCGCGAAGCGGTTTCTTCATCAGGGACGGAGGGGGAGCTAAACTTCCCCCCGCTTGAGGGCGCGAAGCGGTTTCTTCATCAGGGACGGAGGGGGGTAAAATGCCGCAACTGCCTGGGTTAGGTAATAAATAACAGCGTATCCCCCTCCCCGTTGGGGAGCGGAGAAAAATCAAACCCTTATTGGAGGCAACCACATGTGTTTGGGCGTTCCTGGAAAGATTATGTCAATTGATGAAAACGCCATCGGCATGACAATGGGCAAGGTAAATTTTGCCGGCATTGTAAAAGAGGTGTGCCTGGCCTACGTGCCGGAAGCGCGAGTGGGCGATTATGTGGTGGTGCATGTCGGTTTTGCCATCAGCAAAGTAGATGAGCAGCAAGCCGCCGACGTGTTCAGTTTTTTGCAGGATATGGGTGATTTGGGCGAGCTGAACATCCCCCAGCCGGAGTGACCGCATGAAATTTGTGGATGAATATCGCACCGAAGACGGCGCCGCGCAATTTTTACGCGCCATCGAAACTACCGTGACCCGCCCGTGGACGCTTATGGAAATTTGCGGCGGGCAAACCCACACCCTCATCAAATTCGGCATTGACCAAATGCTGCCCAGGGCCATCACCCTGGTGCATGGGCCGGGCTGCCCGGTGTGCGTTACCCCGCTGGAACTGATTGACCGCGCCATTGCCATTGCCCGCCGACCCGATGTAATTTTCACCTCCTTCGGCGATATGTTGCGCGTGCCCGGCTCTGAGAGCGATTTGTTGAGCGTCAAAGCGCAGGGCGGCGAGGTCCGCATGGTGTATTCGCCGCTGGATGCGGTGAAACTGGCCCAACAAAACCCCGAAAAAGAGGTGGTCTTTTTTGCGGTGGGGTTTGAAACCACCGCCCCCCCCAACGCAATGGCGGTCTTTCAGGCGCGGCAATGGGGGCTGAAAAACTTCTCCATCCTGTGTTCGCACGTGCTGGTGCCCCCCGCAATGGAAGCCATTCTCGGCTCGCCGCGCAATCTGGTGCAGGGCTTTTTGGCGGCGGGGCACGTCTGCGCGGTGATGGGCTATCAGGAATATGAACCGCTTGCGCCCAAATATCACGCGCCGATTGTGGTGACAGGTTTTGAACCCCTTGATTTGCTGCAAGGAATTTATATGGCCGTCAAAGCGCTGGAAGAGGGCCGCGCCACAGTGGAAAATCAATACACCCGCGCCGTCACCCGCGCCGGGAACATCTCCGCCCAAAAACTGGTGCGGCAGGTGTTCGCCGTAACCGACCGGCAGTGGCGCGGCATCGGCAAAATTCCGAACAGCGGGCTGCGCCTGCAACCGGAATTTGCCGCGTTTGACGCCGAAACGCGCTTCGCGGTGGGCGATATTTCCGCCACCGAATCGGCGGTGTGCATTGCCGGAGAAATTATGCAGGGGTTGAAAAAGCCGCACCACTGCCCCGTTTTCGGCGCGGCATGTACGCCGGAACATCCCGTCGGCGCGCCGATGGTTTCGCCGGAAGGGGCCTGCGCGGCCTATCATCGTTATGGCCGGGGATTTTCCGCATGAGCAACGCGCCAAACATTTTCGGGGGGATGTGCCCCATCCCCATCAAAGACTATCCAACCATCACCCTGGCCCACGGCGGCGGCGGGCGGCTTACCCAAATGCTCATTGAGCAAATGTTTGAACCGGCGTTTCGCAACCCTGCCCTGCAAATCCTGCACGATGGGGCAATCTTCCGCGCAACGGGGCGACTGGCCTTCTCCACCGATTCGTTTGTGGTCAGCCCCCTGTTTTTTCCCGGCGGCAACATCGGTTCGCTGGCGATACACGGCACGGTAAACGATTTGGCGATGTGCGGGGCGCAACCGCTGGCGCTGGCGGCGGGCTTTATTCTGGAAGAAGGGCTGCCGATGGCTGACCTGTGGCAAATTGTGCAAAGTATGCGCCGGGCGGCAGACACGGCGGGGGCGTCTATCGTCACCGGCGATACAAAAGTGGTGGACAAAGGCAAAGGCGACGGCATTTACATCAATATCAGCGGGGTGGGCGCAATTCCAGACGGGGTGGACATTGCCCCCACCCGCGCCCGGCCCGGCGATGTCATCCTGATTAATGGCGATATTGCCCGGCACGGTATTGCCGTTATGTCGGTGCGGGAGGGGCTGGAATTCGGCACAACGCTGGCAAGCGATTCGGCGGCGCTGAACCACCTGACGGCGCGGGTGCTGGCAGCGGGCGGCGCGGACGTGCATGTTTTGCGCGACCCCACCCGGGGCGGGCCGGCAAGCGCGCTCAACGAGATTGCCGGCCAGGCGGGCGTGGGCATCGAACTGGATGAAAAAGCGATTCCCGTCCGCGAATCGGTGCGGGGAGCGTGCGAGATTCTCGGCTTTGACCCGTTGTATGTCGCCAACGAAGGGAAAATGCTGGCGATTGTCGCGCCGGAACAGGTCGGCGCGGTGCTGGCGGCAATGAAAGCGCATCCCGACGGAAAAGAAGCCGCCATCATCGGGCGGGTGGTGGCGGCGCATCCGGGGCGGGTGCTGCTGCGAAGCCGCATCGGCGGGCAGCGGGTGGTGGATATGCTCAGCGGCGAACAACTGCCCCGGATTTGCTGACCGCTGCCCCAACACAATATCACCCGGACACCCCCTGAATGGGCAACTTGCCGGCAGGATGGTATAATATGTTGAGCCTGTTTCCTGGGGAAGCGCTATGAATACCAACCACACAATGCTAATCAAACTGCCTCTTGTCCTTTACCTGGGCCTGTTTTTGCTGGGCGCCGGCGGCTGCGGGTCCTTTTCCGCATCGCCCACCGACGCCCCCATCGACAGTCAACCCACGCCGCTATTTACCCCCAAGCCGCCCAGCACTGCCGCCGATACCATCTCCAGCAACCCGCAACCAACCGGCCTGACCCTGACCTTGTGGGCGACGGAACACGTTTCCCCCCAATCAGACCTGCTCACAGAACAAATTACCCGCTTTGAACAGGCCAACCCCACCACCCAGGTTAAACTGTATCTGAAGAAGGACGAAGGCCAGGCCGACATCATCAGCTACCTGAAATCGGCCCAGGCTGTTGCGCCCGGTATTCTGCCCGATGTGGCAATTTTGAGTACCAGTCAAATGCCGCCTGTGTGGCGGGCCGGCCTGATACAACCCCTCAACGGGAAAATTGACCGCACCATCACCCGGGATTTGCTGCCGGCGGCCCGGAAACTGGGCGCCATCGATGGGCAACTGGTCGGCATCCCCTTTGAAATTGATGTGGAACACCCGATCTACAACACCAAACTTGTCACCGCCACCCCCGTTTTGTGGACAGATGTCATCAGCAACAACATTGCGTACACGTTTCCCGGCAAAGGCTCAAACGGCCTGTTGAGCGACGCCACCCTGGCCCAGTACCTTTCAGCCGGGGGGAGATTCCTTGATGAGGCGGGCAACCCCGCCATAAACGCTACGGCCTTGCGGCAAGTCCTTGTCTTTTACCAAACCCTGTTAGACCAATCCCTGCTTCAGGCCGATATTCTGGACATTGTCGATACAAACTCGTTGTGGGAGGCGTTTCAAAACGGCGCTACGG
>JAJRUC010000014.1 GCA_024278015.1 Chloroflexota bacterium | reverse complement strand
GATACGCTGATGAATTTCTACATGCTTTGCGCCACGCAGGGGCAAGACCCGTTTGTGGACGACGAGTGGGCGGTACCGGAAGCGCTGGGGCTGCAAGTGCTGGAGCAGTTGCGCGAACTGACGGCGCTTTGCCCGCCGGAGATTTTCCACTGGAACCCTATCGCTGTCTACGAAGCGCTATCCCGCCGGGACGATTTGGCCTACTGCCCGTTTGCTTATGGCTATTCCAATTATTCCCGCGCCGGATATTCGGATAGTTTGTTGTTTTTTACGGATATGGTGACGCTTGACGGCCGTCGCTGCCGCAGCACATTAGGCGGAACGGGGTTGGCCGTCTCCGCTTCGTGCCGCCATTTGGATGTTGCCCTGGAATACGCGGCTTTTACGGCCAGTCCGCCAATACAGCAGACGATCTTTTTTGAGAGCGGTGGGCAGCCGGGACACCGGTCAGCGTGGGAGAGTGAGGCGGTGAACGGCCGTTCGCACAACTATTTCCGCAACACCCTGCCCGCTTTAGATCGGGCTTACCTGCGCCCCCGCTATCCCGGCTACCTGCACTTTCAAGACCACGCCGGCGACCCCGTGCGCGACTACCTGATGCACGGCGGCAATCCCCGGCAAGTCCTGGCAGAAATGGCAACATTGTATCGTGAATCAAAGGAGCTGACTGCATGAAACCCCTCGAAGGTTTGGTTGTATTAGATTTTAGTATTTTTCTCTCCGGGCCATCGGCCGCGCTGCGGCTGGCCGACCTGGGGGCGCGTGTCATCAAAGTGGAGCGCCCCGATTTTGGCGACTTGTGCCGCCAGCTTTACATCTCAGAACTGGAACTGGATGGCGACAGTACCCTGTTCCACTCCATCAACCGTAATAAAGAAAGTTTTGCCGCTAACCTGAAAAATCCCGTGGACATGGAGCGCGTCAAAGCCTTGATCATGGAAGCCGATGTACTCATTCAAAACTTTCGCCCCGGCGTGATGGAACGATTGGGACTGGGTTTTGAAACCGTACACGAATTGAACCCGCGCCTTGTGTACGGCGAAATCAGCGGCTATGGCAACGAAGGCCCTTGGGTCAAAAAGCCGGGGCAGGATTTACTATTGCAATCCATGACCGGCCTGGTTTATTTGAATGGGGACGCCGACCGGCCGCCCACGCCGTTTGGTCTGGCGGTGGTAGATTTGTATGCCGGGGCACATCTGGTGCAAGGCATTCTGGCCTGTCTGGTGCGACGCGGCATAAGCGACACAGGCGGCCTGGTGCAGGTCAGCCTGATGGAATCTATCCTCGATTTTCAGTTTGAGGTGCTGACGACTTATCTGAATGACGGCCGTCAACTACCCCAACGCAGCGCCATCAACAACGCCCACGCCTACCTTTCTGCGCCTTACGGTATTTACGAAACGGCCGATGGCTATCTCGCTTTGGCCATGGGGTCTATCCCCGTATTGGGCGATCTGCTCGACTGCTCTCCCCTGACCGAATTCAGCGACCCGGAAACCTGGTTTACCCGACGCGACGAGATCAAACAAATTTTGGCAGACCACCTGACCAGCCAATCCACCCAATATTGGCTGGACATTCTGGAACCGCGGGATATTTGGTGCGCCGACGTGCTGGATTGGAACCGGCTGTTTGCCCATGAGGGTTTTCAGGTGTTGGAAATGGTGCAGGAAGTGGCCCGCGACGAAAACGTCAAGATGCAAACCCTGCGCTGCCCCATCCGCATTGACGGTGAGCGGCTGTTTTCCAGCCGGGGCGCGCCCCGCATCGGCCAACAAACCGAAGAAATAATGGCCGAGTTTAAGCTGGACTAAGGAGACTGCCATGCCTGAACAAACCCCCGCAGAGATGCACAACCAATTGCCCCTGTTTAATACGGAAACGTGGCTGTATGAAGATTTTGAAATCGGCGTCAAAATAAAGTCTATTCGCCGCACTATTTCGGAAGGGGAGGCAATGATTTTTAACGGCATTGTGCTGGATCAGCATCCGTATGTGGCCGACGAAATTTTTGCCCGCGAAGAAGGGATATTTGGCAAGCGACTGGTAGCCGGTTCTATGGTGTTTAGTCTGGGGCTGGGATTGATGGCCCACAACAATGTGAATACGTTTAGTTATGGCTATGACAAACTGCGCTTTATCAAGCCGGTTTTTATTGGCGACACGATTTACACGATTCGGACACATTTACGCAAAATTCCCAAATATCCAGAGATGGGGTTGGTCACGGTCAGCTACGAGGTTTTCAAGAATAAGGGAGAACTGGCGCTGTATTGTGAGCATTTGCAGACCGTGAAGTATCGTGATCCAGAGAATTTTGCGGATCAGGTGTTGAAGAAATAGAAGGAGTTGGGCCTGGTCATTGTTTCGGCCGCGTAGGGCGATTTGGCAAATCGCCCTACATCTTTGAGCAAACAGTGACTATCCTACGAAATTATATGGGAGAGAAATGATGGCTATTCCTGTTTTAGAAATGATTGAGCGGTACGAGAAGATTTATACGGGTGCGATTTCCGACATTCTGGACGAGCGCGGCGAGCGGAATTTTTGTCTGCCGCATACGTTACGGCCGTTGCAGCCAGGGCAGCGCGTCACCGGAACCGCCATGCCTATTTTGGGCAAACAAAGCGTCAATAAAGACCCGGATGAAGTGTACATCCCCCTGCTCAATATGCTGGGCGACATTCAGCCGGGCCAGGTCATTGTCACCCAGGCCAACGACACGGTTTCGGCCCATCTGGGCGAACTGAGTGCGGAGACGGCTAAATATCGCGGCTGCCGCGGGGCGGTCATTTACGGCGGCATCCGGGACACCGATTACATGATCAATCTCGATTTTCCCGCATTTTCCCTTTACAAAACCCCTTTGGACGTATTGGGACGTTGGGAAATTGTGGCCTACAACTGCGAGATTGTTATCGAAGGTGTCCCTGTGCGTCCCGGAGATTTGATTGTGGGCGACCGGGACGGCGTGCTGGTCATCCGCCGGGAAATTGTGGAGGAGGTGCTGTTGGAAGCGGAAGAGGTGGTGGCGACGGAAAATCTGGTGCGCAAGGCGATTTTGACCGGGGTGCATCCGGTTGAGGCGTATGAGACTTACGGCCGTTTCTAGGAGACACCATATGACGCAATGTTTTCAAATCAATTCGCGGGATAACACGGCCGTCTTGCTCGATGACGCCGCTGCCGGAGAAGAGATTGAGATTGTTGGCGGCGCAGGCACAATTGTGCTGCGGCAGGACATTGAATACGGGCATAAAATAGCCCTTGTAGATATTCCCGCCGGGGCAGCAGTCATTAAATATGGCATTGGCATCGGGCACAGCATCCAGCCCATCAGGGCCGGTGACTGGGTGCATTTACACAACTGCGCCAGCGATTATGATGAACGCTCAGCCACATTAGACGTCCATACCGGCGCGGTAACGGATACGGTTTATGAATAAGAAGCCATCAAGAAGTCGGGTTTTTGGTAAAAATCCGACTTCTGATTGGAGGCAAAGGCCATGATGAATTTGCAGGAGTACAGTTGGCGCGGTTATTTGCGGGCAGACGGCCGTAAAGGTATCCGCAACCTGGTTTTAGTGATCTACACAGTGGAATGCGCCCAGCACGTGGCCCACATGATCGCCCGCGATGAACCGGATACTCACGTCATTGGTTTTCCCGGCTGTTACGATAATCAATACGCGGTGCGGTTGATGCTGGCCCTGGCGCGGCATCCCAACATTGGCGCGGTGCTGGCAGTGGGCTTGGGCTGCGAATATACCCAGCCGGCTAAAATTGCGGAGATTGCCGCGGAAGCGGGACGGCCGTCTGCCTGGTTTTACATCCAGCAAGCGGGCGGCACGGCGAAGAGCATTGCCAAAGGGAAGGAAATTGTGGCCCGGTTACGCGCTGAGAGTGCAGAAACGGCCGTTATCGTCCCCATGACGTTGGCGGATTTGACAGTCGGGGCGGAATGTGGCGGCTCTGATGCCACTTCCGGTATTGCCGGTAATCCGGTGACAGGCGCTTTTTATGATTTGCTGGTGGATGCGGGGGGGACGGCCGTTTTCGAGGAAACCGTCGAGATGCTGGGACTGAAATCCATCATTTTAGACCGGGCTGCTTTACCACAGGCCGCCGACCAATTGGCAGCCGCCTATGAAAAAGCAGAATGGTATTGTCAGGAAGTGCGTCAATATTCCGTTGCGCCAGGCAATTTTGCCGGCGGCCTGACGACGATTGAAGATAAAAGCATGGGGGCGTTTGTCAAAGGGGGATCGCGGCCGATTCAGGGCGTGGTGAAAGTGGGCGAACGGCCGTCACACCCCGGTTTATGGATACTGGACAGCGTGCCCGATCCCCATTTTATGCAGTTCGGCTACACCAATCCCAACGACACGGAAGGTATCATGGACCTGATTGCCAGCGGGGCGCAAATCATCCTGTTTATTACCGGGCGGGGCAGTGTCATCGGCGCGCCTATCTCGCTGCTCATCAAAATTACCGGCAACAGCAAAACCTACCGCCACATGTCAGGGGATATGGATTTTGACGCCAGCCGGGTCTTGACCGGTGAATTATCCATGCCGGCCGCAGCGCGAGAATTGTTGGAAATGGTCGTGCGGATAGCGTCCGGGGAATCAAGCAAGTCAGAAGCGTTGGGGCATCGTGAATATTTTGTGATGTATAAGCATCAAGACACCCCCGCCCTGGTGGATGGCTGTCGGGTTTGAGTTATTGGTTGTAATTTACTGCCTATGCGAAGTTTTTATTTTGTGTTATGATTGATTCATGCACAAAGCACACACCAGTAAAACACTGCCTATCAGTGGACGGCCGTACCCGGAAAACCCAGCCTGGCTCCACGAATCCAGCTACCTGATGGAAGCAGGTAACCGCAGCCTGAAAACAGAGACCACCTACCGCAGCGGCCTGCGCCTTTTTGCCGATTGGTTACAGCATTACGGCCGTAACGACTACTCCCTCAAAGACCCCTGGCCTCTGAACCCGGAACAACTGAATACGGCCGTCATCCTCAATTTCCGCAACTGGCTGCTGGCCAACCGTTCCCGTTCCACCGCCACCACCTACACCTCAGCCGTCATCGGCTACCTGCACTATCTGGACGGGCAAGACAACCTGCCGTCCGGTATCCAGTTGGGCAAATTACAACGCCAAATGTCCCGCCGCTCTGTAGATCGCAACCAGGCGGAAACTGTCATTGACCTGGACATCGTGCGCCAAAGCATTCCCCAAATTGTCACTTATTACGACGCGCTGCCCCTGCCCCCGGAAAACGACGCCTACAATCGCCGGCTCTCCCTCTTGCGGGATCGGGCTATTGTCCACACCCTCTACGCTACTGCCGCCCGCATTTCGGAAGTGACGGCTCTTAATCGCAGCAGTGTGGATAACGGCCGTGCTGCTTACGCCACTATCACCGGCAAGGGTAATAAGCCGCGTGCTATTTATCTTCGTGACTATGCGCAAAATACTATCCGGCGTTACCTGGCGGAACGCCGCGACGGCAATCCCGCTCTCTTCGTCTCCCACAGCCGCAATTCCCTGAATGCCCGCATCTCCATCACCTCTGTCCACAACATTATCAAAAAAGCAGTCAAAGCGCTGCATCTCCACCCCAGCCTGTCCGCCCACGATTTTCGCCATTTCCGGGCCACCCAACTGCTGCGCGAGGGAATGCCGCTGGAAGTAGTGCAGGAATATTTGGGCCACGCCGACATTACCACCACCCGCAACATTTACGCCCCCGTTCTGGGCATCCACATCGTCAGCGAATGGCTGGATCAACTGGATTTACCGCCAGACAAAGCCGTCGCACCAGACCGCCCGCCCCCCTATGATGAACCACCCAACCTTGAATGACGTTTGTAACTAGACATCGCCCCCATCTCCGGTAAACTGGCAAGCATAACTGTAGGGCGATTTTGTAAATCGCCCACAGAGGAAGACGATTTACAAAATCGTCCTACAAAGTGACAAGAGGTTAAATAATGGAATTTGGCATACCGCGTGAAGTGAGAGATTTGGAAATGCGTGTGGGGCTGACGCCGGCCACAGTTCTGGCCTTGACGGGCGCCGGTCACACCGTTTATGTGGAAAAAGAGGCGGGAAAAGGGGCCGGATTCAGTGATGAGGATTACCGGACGGCCGGGGCGCAGATTGTCTATTCGGCGGCAGAGGTATACGGCCGTGCCGACATCATCGCCAAAATCACCCGCCCCACCGCCGAGGAACAGCCCCTCTTCCGCCAAGGGCAGACGATATTTTCCTTCCTGCACCTACACGTCTCCTCGCCTGATTTGCTGGAAGCTTTGGAGACGCGGGAGATTACGGCCGTATCCTATGAATTGATCGAAGAAATGGACGGCCGTCGCCCTGTCCTCCTGCCTGCCAGTGAAGTAGCCGGACGCATGGCCCCGCTTATTGCCGGCCAACATCTACGCAGCGACAAAAACGGCCGGGGCATTCTTCTCAGCGGCTTACCCGGTGTCCCGCCGGCGGCCGTCGTCATCCTCGGCGCCGGCATCTTAGGAACCTACGCCGCCCGCGCCTTTTTCGGTATTGGCGCCGAAGTCACCGTTCTGGACAAGGAGGCGCGACGGCTGCAAGCTTTGGACGAATGGAGCAATGGGCACATAACCACCATGTTTGCCAACCAGCACAATCTGGAACGCGCCGTCCATTTTGCCGATGTGCTTATCGGGGCCATCTCCATAGCGGGGCATCGTGCGCCTCACATCGTCAGTCGGAAGATGGTACAGCAAATGACACCTGGCTCTGTAATTCTGGATTTTTCTGTTGACGAAGGCGGCTGCGTAGAAACCAGCCGCCCCACCACCCTGCGCGATCCCGTATTTGTAGCCGAAGGCGTCACCCATTACTGTGTGCCCAACATCACCTCCGCCTACGCCCGTACCACCAGCTACGCCATCACCAATGCCGCCCTGCCCTACCTCCTGGCGGCCGGTGAGGTCGGCGTCAAAGAGGCTGCCCAACTTTTGCCCGCCCTGAACAGCGGTATCACCGTCTACCAGGGCCAACTGGTCAACCAGGATGTGGCTAACGCGCTGGGACTAGAAATCAGAGAAGGTCAAAACTAATGAATTGGGAATCAATTTACCGCCGAAAAATTACAGACGTCGCCACCGCTCTCGGTGCTATCCAATCAGGCAACCGTGTCTACATTGGCGGCGGCGCCGGTGTACCCGTCTCCCTCACACAAGGGCTAACTGACCGGCACAACGAGCTTAGAGACGTAGAACTAACCCATATTCTCACCTTTGCGCCAGCCCCCTACGCCGACCCGGCTTACCAGGACAGTTTTCGGGTCAACGCCTTATTCATCGGGCAAAATATACGTAAAGCTGTCCAGGAAGGCCGTGCCGATTTAACGCCGGTCTTCCTTTCCGAAATACCGGGGCTGTTCCGAAATGGCTATCTACCGCTGGACGTGGCTCTCATCGCCGTTGCCCCGCCGGACGAACATGGCTTTTGCAGTTTTGGCGTAGAGGTAGGTGCTACCAAGCCCGCTGCCGAAGCCGCCCGCATCATCATCGCGGAAGTCAATCAACAAATGCCGCGCACCCTGGGGGACAGCTTCATCCACGTCAGCCGCCTGCACCACATTGTCGAGGTAGATTACCCCATCCCCGAAGCCCCCCAGGGCGGCACATCGCCAGACCATCTCAAAATCGGCCAGATCATTGCCGAAATGATCCCCGACGGGGCTACCCTGCAAATGGGCATCGGCAGCATCCCGGACGCGGTACTCAAAAGCCTGGGGCATCACAAAGACCTGGGCATTCACACGGAACTGTTTTCTGATGGCGTGATTGATTTGGTGGAGATGGGCGTGATTACCTGCGCGCAAAAGAGTTTCCATCCTGGCAAAATTATCGCCGGATTTGTCTTCGGCAGCCAGCGGTTGTATGAATTTATCCACAATAATCCCCTGATCGAACTGCATCCTACCGACTACGTAAATGATCCCTACAACATTGCCCAAAATGACAAAATGGTAGCCATCAACTCTGCCTTGCAGATTGATCTGACCGGCCAGGTGTGTGCCGACTCGATTGGCCCGCTCTTTTACAGCGGCGTCGGGGGACAGGTTGATTTCATGCGCGGTTCGGCTCGTTCTAAAGGCGGCCTGCCTATCATTGCTTTCCAATCAACCGCGAAGGGGGGCAGTTTGAGCCGCATAGTTCCCTCCTTGTACGAAGGGTCCGGCGTGGTGACTACACGCAATGACGTGCATTATATTGTGACGGAATATGGGGTGGCCTCGCTCTATGGCAAAACGGTACGGCAGCGCGCCCAGGAACTTATCAACATCGCCGCACCGCAGTTTCAGGATGAGTTACGTTTCAGTGCCCGAAAGTTGGGGTATCTATAACAAACCGAGTAGCCGCGGTATCCCTACCGCGATTACACCTGCGCGGTAAGGATACCGCGGCTACAATTAATCTTCCTCTACTTCTTTTTCTTCGGCAGCGCGAATGAGCAGGACGGGCATATCGGCCTGGCGCAGCACTTTGTCGGCTACGCTGCCATAAACCCAACGACTGATTCCACCACGGCCGTGGGTACTCATAACGATCGTATCCACATCCATTTTGGCCGCATTTTCCAGAATAGCCTCCGCCACCTGTTCATCTTCCAGCAAAACCGTCCGCACAGCAATATCCTTATCAGCCAGCGTTTCTTTGACCCCCATCAAATATTGGTAGGCAGCATCAGAATTTTGCTGGCGCAGTTCTACCAGTAGTTCGGCGTACACCGAACCATCAATGTGTGTTATGAAATGTTGGGGGGTGACCACGCGGAAAAGGATCAATTCGCTGTTAAATTGCTCGGCCAGCATAACGGCCGCCGGTAGAGCCGCCTCCGCCAAAGCCGAACCGTCCAGAGGAACCATAATGCGCTTAAACATGGCTTCACCTCCTGATACTATGCACCGTTTTATTCAGAAGCAGCAGCTTCCTTAACCCTAAAGCGTCGCCAGGCAGCCAGAGACAGCAACCCGGTAATGAGGAAAGGCCCGCCGTAAAACATGGCCTTAATCCAACTGTCTGTGGACACAAAAGCAATAAGACCTACCCCCAGACCGCCCACAATCGCTAATATCCCACCCCATTTTTCCCAGCGAAAGGCCATAGCCAGTCCGAATACAGCCAGCAGGAGGAAACCAACGGCCGCTTTCGCCATTAAACTGTTTTCCTCTTCCAAAACACCGTTGTTAATAAACCCGCGCGTAAAAAATAGACCGGCGACAATGGCAAGCATGGTCAAAATTCTGGCGGTAACCCGCAATTCACTTACATTTCTGGTCTGGATGGT
>JAJRUC010000371.1 GCA_024278015.1 Chloroflexota bacterium | reverse complement strand
CTAATTGGTAACTTTATCTCTGATGCCTGAGTAGTTACTGTTATTTTATGACGCGGTTGAGTATATTCAGAAAAGCCGGCAATTCATTGTGTTCCCGAAAATCGGGGATGATGATGTCTGCCCCGGCCTTGAGCAGGCGGGTTCGTTTCCAGGCGTTGAGGCCGGTGCGGGTGGCTTCGTTGGAGGCCACGCCCACGGCCAGGCCGCCCACGCGCTTTGTCTCTTCAATTTCCACAAAGCCGTCGCCGAAGGCAACCAGTTCGTGGCCTTGCAGGTTGTTTTGGGCCAACAATCTTTCGATGACCAACCGTTTTGAGAATTGTTTGTAATTATCCTGCGCCCCGTAAATGCCGGCAAAGTACGGGGCAATGCCCAGGGCGGCGGCTTCGGCGCGGACGTAGGGTTCATCGGTGCCGGAGGCCAGATAGCAGGTTACGCCCCGCGTCTGCATGGCTTGCAAAACGGCCCGCGCGCCGGGAACCATCATTGTTTCGGCAGAAACGCGCCCGCTTTCAAGCGCATCCAACCGGCTTTGGATGCGCTTGCCCAGCCTGTCCAGATACATGCGCTTGTAAACCAGCGGGTTACGGGGCAGGCCGCCCCGTTTTTCAATTTCTTCGGCCAGGTTTATCATTTGATAGATGGTTTGCCGCCCGGTGGTGCGAGACACCAGCCCGGCGACAATTGCTTCCAGTTCCGATGGGCCTTCGGCGGCGGGGGTTTGTTGCAACAGATCCACCATCATCGGAATCATAACCTGTTCCCAGCCTTCGCGGATGAGCGACAGCGTGCCGTCGAAATCGAACAGGGCGGTGCGAACCTGACCGCGTTTGAGGTTGGGATTGATGATTTCCATACGCGGATTGTCAGCCTTTCAGCGAGCCGGCCAGCAGGCCGCGCATAAAGAATCGGCCCAGCACAACGTAAACCAGCAGGGTGGGCAGGGCGGCTATCAGCGAGCCGGCCATCTGCACATTCCATTCGACGATGTAGCTGCCGGCCAGGTTGTTCAGGCCGACGGTGATGGGCTGCACGTCCGGGCTGCTGGTGATGGTGGCGGCGAACAGAAAGTCGTTCCACACCGAGGTGAATTGCCAAATCATGACCACCACAAAGCCGGGCATCGACAGCGGGAAGAGGATGTGCCGGTACACGCCGAAGATATTCGCCCCGTCAATGCGGGAGGCTTCCACCAGTTCGGTGGGGATGGCGGCGTAATAGTTGCGGAAGATGAGGGTGGTGATGGGAATGCCGTACACCACGTGGGCCAAAATCAGGCCGGGAATGGTGCCGTACAGGCTGTGTCCGCCGAACCACGGGATTTTACTCAGAACCTGCACCAACGGAATGAGAATACTTTGATAGGGAATGAACATACCGAACAGCAGCAGCGGAAACAGGACGTTGGAGCCGCGAAACTTCCACTTGGCCAGGATGTAGCCGTTAACAGACCCCAACATGGCCGAAAGGATGGTGGCCGGAACAGCCAGATAGACGCTGTTCATAAAATTAACGCCCAGGCCGCGAAAGCCTTCCTGCTGGCTGCCGAGCCAGGCTTTGCTGAAGCTGGCCAGGGAGAAAGTGGTGGGCAAATCCCACATGGTTGACAGGCTGACTTCGGCGAAACTTTTTAAACTGGTGATGACCAGCAGAAAAATAGGGGTTAGGTAGAAAATTGCAAAGCCGGTCAGCAGGGCGTAAATGAGTATGCGCTGCCGGCGTTTGTCGTGAAGCGTTTCGTTGCGCGCCGTTTTGGTAGACGTGGAAACGTTGTTGCTCATAATTCAGCCTCCGTGCGGCTACTCCAGACCAGATAGGGCACAATCAAAACGGCCACCATCACCAGCAAGACAACGGCAATCGCAGCCCCCCGCGCAAAGTGGTTGCCCCGGAAGGTTGTGTCCCACATATAATAGGCCGGCACATCAGTAGAAAACCCGATGCCGGGGCCGGTCATCGAGACCACCAAATCGTATATTTTCAGCGAGATGTGGCCCAGAATGATGATAACGCTCAGTGTAACCGGCTTGAGCAAGGGGATGATGATGCGCCACAAAATTTGCAACTCCGAGGCGCCGTCGACGCGAGCCGCCTCCCGCAGTTCGTCCGGGATGCTGCGCAAGCCGGCCAGATACATCGCCATGGTGTAGCCCGACATTTGCCACGTGGCCGCCAGCACCAGCGAGATGACTCCCGCCGAAATGCCAACCTTTGTGGAAGCCAGCCCGCCCAGACCGATGGCGGTGAGTACTTGCCCCACCCCCGATTCGGCCGGGATGTGCCAGACCATCGGGTCGGTAAACCAGCCCCATTTCAAAAAACCGAGGCCCATCTTTTCAAAGAGCAGGTTCAGGCCGGTATCTCCCAGGCCGGGGCTGCCGGGGGTCATCAGCCAGCGCCACACCACGCCGGTTACGATAAATGAAATTGCCATAGGAAACAGATAAATACTGCGGAAGATTCCTTCGCCCCGGATGTGTTGGTCAAGCAAAGAGGCCAGCACAAACCCGACCACCAGACACAAAGCCAGAAAGAGAATGGTGAACGATACGGTGTTTCTCATATCAATCTGAAATCTGGGATTGGCAAACAGTTTTTGGTAGTTGCTCAAGCCCACCAGTGAAAAATCCGGGATAAGGCTATCCCATTTGGTGAACGAGGCGAAACTGGTGAAGGCGATAAAGCCATACACAAAAACGGCAATAGCCAGCACCGAGGGGCTGATGAGCAGAATCGAAACTACTCGTTCCCACGTGATACGTTGCATACGGCACTCCTGTGAAAATAGCGGTCAGCGGCTGGCTGTCAGCCTTCAGCGGGCGAGTCCATTGTGGCGCAGCCGGAAGATGGTCTGGCCCGTTGAAGAGACATCATCGGAAATTGCAGGGGCACGCTGCAACGTGCCCCTGCGGAACCGACTGTCGAAAGCCGGCTACACGCGTTTAAAAGAATGTGGGGCAGCCCGAATGGTTCAGGCTGCCGCCACATTCCATCAACTTAAGGCATATTTATTGGCACACACCGGCATCAACACAGGCTTGTTGCAGCAGCGCCTGGGTGCCGGCCACGTCGCCGGTACCCACAAAGAGGATCAAAGCGTCTTTGTAGTCGGTCGCCCACGATTCGATGGCCGCCGCGCCGTGAACCACACTGGGCACAATGGCGTCCTGGCTCCAGTCAACCATGGCCGATTGCAGGTATTCGTTGAACAGGGCCGGGTCGCAGTCGGTGCGGGCGCAGATAGAGCCTTTCTTGGGGTTAAAGGCTTCCTGGCCGGCTTTAGAGCCGACAACCTTCAGCCAGTTGCGGGCGTTTTCCGCATCCGGCGCGCCTTTGGGCAGCGAGAAGCTGTCGGACAGGGCCACAAACGTCCCCTGGGTTCCCGGCGGGGGCGCCCAGCCGTAGCCGGTGAAGGCTTTGGAGGTGAACCAGCCGTCGGTCCAGTCGCCCATAATCATCATACCGCCGGTGCCGTTGATGAGGTATTCGCCCGCGCCGTCCCAGGTTAAGGCGGGATGATCCGGGTTGGCGTAGCTCATCATCATTTTGAAGTTTTCAAGGGCCTGAGTCACTTCCGGGCCGGACCAGTCGGTTGCGCCCGTCCACAGCCCTTTGTAGCCGTCGGCGCCCAGGGTGCCGACCAGTACATTTTCAAAGACGTGGGCGGCTTCCCAGCCGTCTTTGGTGCCGATGACGTAGGGTTGGATGCCGGCAGTTTGCAAGGCATCGGATACGGCTATAAATTCATCGAAGCTGGTGGGCGGGGTCAAGCCATTGGCTTCGAAGACGGCTTTGTTGTACCACAATACATTCGAGCGGTGAATGTTGGCCGGTACGCCCCAGTAGTGGCCTTTGTATTTCAACAGCGCCAGCAAGTCGGCGGGGAAGACATCTTCCAGCCCTTCAGAAGCGTAAATATCGTCTGCCGGTTCAAGGAATTGTTCCGGGCTGTAGGTTTCAACTTCCAGACCGGCGTGCAACTGGAAGGTGTCCGGGGGGTCTCCGCCGATAAGGCGGGTTGCCAGCACGGCTTTGAAGTTGGTGCCTGCGCCGCCGGCCACAGTGGCGTTTACAATTTCTACGCCGGGGTACAGTTCCTTGTAAATGCGGAACATGCCGGCCAGACCTTCGGCTTCGCCGCCGGCTGTCCACCAGCTACCGATGACCAACTGCCCGGAATCGCCGGAAGCGTACAGCAATTCCGGTTTGGCCGGGTCGTAGGTAGCCAGGAAGGCGTCGGCTTCATCGGCGGTGGGGATGCACAGACTCCAGCCCACTTCAATAACGTCGGCGTTGATGACCTTGTCGGGGAATTTTTCGGGGTTGGCCAGGGCCGCCTGGTTGTGAATTGCCATAATGGCCGGCCAGGCGAAGATATTGCCGAAATATTTGTCGGCTACTTTAGACAGCCAGTCGTCTTTCTGGATGGTGACTACATCCTGACATTCCGGCCCCTGGGCCAAAGCAGTCATCGGAACGGCCATCATCAATATTGCCACTACAAGCGCAAAGAACAAAACTTTACGTTTCATTACTCCTCCTGAAAAAGTAATTACAAATTTGATGTTGAAATAGTGTAACCTTGTTGTTACGTTGCAAATTACTGCTGTAACTTACCCTCCTTTCATACATTCTCCAATTGCTCTCTTTCTCTACTGTGAGCGGGAACAAAACAAACGTAATGAATTTGGAAATAATCTATGTGATTATTGTAGCAACATTCGTAATTTACGTCAACTAATTTTCAGAAGATAGACGCGTTTTCGGGGAAGTCTGAATATCGTTGAAAGCCGGAATACCCGCCAGCGCGGTGGCCGAAGTGACAGCCGCCATCACCGCCCTGGTCAGCGCGGCGGCGGCAATTGCGCCCAAAACGCTGGTATCGGCAGAGCGGCCCGCCCGGCCCGTGCCCAAAGCGAAAACGGTATCGCCGTCGAGCATGGTGTGAATGGGCCGGATGGCGCGGGCCAGGCCGTCGTGGGCCATTTGGGCCATTTTTGTGGCGGCAGATTTGGTCAGTACGGCATCGGTGGCAACCACGGCCAGGGTGGTGTTCTGCCCAAAGCCGAACATCGTGCCCTGCAAATTGCCGGACAGACGGGCCATCGTGTCGGCGAAGCCGGGGCTGCCGTCCGGCTGCCGCGCCCCGGCGATGATTTTTCCGTTGCCGGGGTCAAGCACATCCCCAAAGGCGTTAAGCGCCACCAGCGCGGCCACGGTGATGCCGCCGTGAATCCGGCGGGCCGCGCTGCCGAGGCCGGTTTTGGTGGCAAACATCGGCCCGAACAGCTTGCCCACCGTGGCCCCCGCGCCCGCGCCCACGCATCCCTGCGTTACCGGGCCGGTGTGGGCGGTCCGGCAGGCGGCCAGGCCGTCGGCGGCGGTGGGCCGGATGTCGGCCCGGCCAATGGCTAAATCGAACAGGACGGCGGCGGGCACAATCGGCACCACGGCCACGCCCACGTCAAACCCGATGCGCTGTTCTTCCAGCCAACGCATCACCCCCTCGGCGGCGGCCAGACCAAACGCGCTGCCGCCCGTCAGCAGCACCGCGTGAACCGCCTGCACGGTGTTGACCGGCCTGAGCAGGTCGGTTTCGCGCGTGCCCGGCGCCGAGCCGCGCACATCTACCCCGGCCACTGCGCCGGCGGGGCACAAAACAACCGTGCAGCCGGTGGCGGCATCGGAGTGGGTGGTGTGTCCAACGGACAGACCTTTTACAGCGGTCAGGGTTTCGTTCATACGCAATTCACAATTCGCATCTACCCGGCAGACGGAAAATGTAATGATTCAGCCCCCCTTAATCCCTGATGAAGAAACCGCTTCGCGCCCTCTTGAGGGGGGAGATATTCCCTCTCCTGTTTGCGGGGGATACCCAAAGGGTACAGGTGGACCGGGAGGGGGTGTGCCCTGTACAGTCACAACGTAAAATGCAAAAATTGGCGAATGACAAAGGACAAAGGACAAATCGCCAACCACCAATATCCAGATTATACTCCGTACTGTTTTTTCCGTCAACTGAAATTGTCAGTCCATCATCAGCCTTCAGACTGGAAATTTTAGCGAGATTGTGTTACGATTGATACTGAAATTGTGAATCCGAAACCTGAAACCTGAAACCCGAAACGCTCATGACAACCAGAACTAAAATCTTTTTCTTTTTTATTGTTGGTTTGGCGGCTATTATGGTGGCGGCTTTGTTGTCGCTGGAAAAGATGCAGGTCTACACCCTGCCCACCCGTGGCGGCGTGAATGTGGCAATTACGGTGGCCGCCGCGCCCCAACTGGAAGCGTGGGCGCGTGACGCTGCCGCCGATTTTAACCGGCGCAACAGCCAGATTACGGTGAAGGTCATCGCCCTGAAAGGCGTTGATGCCGCGCAACAGCTCGATTTATCGAAGGCGGACGGGTTGCCCGATGCCTGGCTGCCCGAAGCCGGTTTTGTGCGGCAAATGGTTCGCAGCGCGCCGTATGATTCGCAGGGCGATAGCGTGGCAACCGACAGCCTGCTTTGGCTGGCCGTCGCCCGGCGTTCCGGCCTGGCGGGGAAGTTGAACTGGCAAACAGTACACGCCGTTGCCGCCGATAGCGCCCGCTGGCAAACGCTCGGCGCGGGCGATGCCCGCTTCGATGCCGCCTTGCCGTCGCCGGCCAACAGCATTGAAGGCGTGGCCGCGTTCCTTTCGGCGGCGGCCGGCTATCACCAGCAGCCCGCACTTACAGCAGAGATGGTGAGCAATGCCGGTTTTTTGCAATGGGTGGACGAAATTCTGATTGCCGTATCGGACAAAAACAACTCGCCGGTCAATCAACTGACTCGCACCCCGCTTTCGGTAGATGTGGGCATGGTGATGCAAAGTGATCTGCCCGCCCTGAACGCAAGCCAGTTTATGCAGCAGTCGCCGCAATATAACGTGGTTTTCAACTTTCCGTACCTTGTCCGGCGCGGCGGCCTTGAAAAAGAGGCCGCTGACCGCGAACAGGCCGCCGAAACCTTCCGCGATTTTCTGTTGAGCGCCGAGCAGCAAAACCGGCTGCCGGGCTACGGCCTGCAACCGGCCGGCGCGGCGGTGAACGGCCGGGTTGTTGCGGTAGACGGGGCCACGGCAGAACGGTTGCGAACGCAATTCAAATAGTGAAGAGTGAATGAGTGAATAATTATTGGAGACCGGTTATTTTGCAACGCATTTAATTTTGCGTCTTGCATTCTACCTTTTTCATTGTGATGGAGTGAAAAATGAGACACAAAAAAATTCTGGTGATTTTCTCCGTTTTACTGATGACCGCGCTGGCCTGCTCGCTGGGCGGCGATGGCGGTTCTCTGTCCGGCGGCGTTGCCAAGCCCAAAAACGCTATCGAGATTTCCATTATTTACGCCCCGGAAAGCAAACTCTACCTGCCCGATGCCATTGAGGAATTTAACCGCAGTTACGCCAACGGCATTGATCCGCTGACGGGCGACAAACTGGGCAAGGACGAAAAGCCTGTTTTCGTCACCGGCGAACCCGGCTCATCGGGCACCATCCATCAGGCTATCATCAACGCCATCATCGCCCCGAACAACACCAACGTGGCCCAGCCGACCATCTTCGCCCCCTCGGTGGGGCACTGGCTGGCTCTGGTCAATTATCAAACCGGGCGGCAAATCTTCGACCTGGCCGACAGCCCCTCAACCGCCCTGGCCCCGGTGGTGATGGCTATTTGGGAAAGCCGCCTGCAAGCCTTGCAGCAAGCCAACGGCGGCCAACCCGTCGGCTGGGAGGAGCTGTTGCAGGTGATGCAATCGCCCAACGGTTGGGCAGATTACGGCATCAGCGGCGACCGCACCACCGTGTATTACGGCCACACCGACCCTTACGTCAGTTCCACCGCCCTGTCTACCCTCATCGCCGAATTTTACGCCAGCGCCAAATACAACGCCGGCAATACCGACCTGCGTCGATTGAGCATGGAAGAAGTAAAAAATCCCAACGTTCAGCAGGGCGTGCGTGATATTGAAAACCTCATCAAACACTATTCATCGCGCACCACCGAATTCAAGGAGTACATTGCCCAGGGGCCAGACTACCTTGATTTTGTGGCCCTGGAAGAAAACGACCTCATCTACATCAATCAGGGCAAAACCAATTATCAGCCGCCGGAAAAACTGGTGGCCCTGTACCCCAAAGAAGGTACATTCTGGCACGAACACCCCTTCGGGATTCCCAATGCCGATTGGGTGACGGATGAACAGCGCACCGCCGCCAAAATTTTTACCGAATACGTCCGCACCGAAGCGATACAGCAAAAAATACTCGAATCCGGCTTCCGCCCGGTTAATCCGGCGGTGCCGCTGGGCTATCCCATTGTGGCCGATTTGGGCGTAGACCCCAACCAGCCCGCCACCGTACTTGATGTGCCCGACCCCGATGTCATTGCCGCCGTGCAATCGAGCTGGCAGTATGTGAAGAAACAAGCCGATGTGCTGGTGGTGTTTGATGTGTCCGGCTCTATGGCCGGCTCGAAAATTGACCAGGCGAAGCAAGCCGCGCTCGCGTTTTTGGACAATATGCCATCACAGAACCAAGTCGGATTGGTAAAATTCAATCAGAATGTGGATATGGCGGTTCCACTCGCCTCGTTTGAAGGTGCGAGTACCAACATTCGGCAGCAGGTGCAATCGTTGGAAGCGGCGGGCGACACCGCGCTGTACGACAGCATCATCGAAGCCATCAACGTGATGCGCGCCGGGGACGACGGGACACAAAATCGCATCAAAGCCATTGTGGTGTTGAGCGACGGCAAAGACACTGCCAGTTTCAATGCGTTGAACGATGTCATCGCCACCATTGCCCAAGTGCAGGGCGACCGCAACCCGGTGCTGGTTATTCCGGTGGCTTATGGCGGCGATGCCGACATCAGCGCGTTGAATTCCATCGCTCGCGCCGCCAGTACCAAAGTTCAATCCGGCGACCCGAAGGACATTCAAAAAGTGCTGGAAATTATCAGCAGCTATTTTTAGCGCAAAATTAACCGAGATATTCGTTTGAGGGAGACAACCCGAAATGTCGCAGGGGTACGCCGCCGCGTACCCCTGCGGTATGCGATGTTTGCGCCGGTTGAGTGGAAACATGGCGCAGGGGCAACAGCCGTGGGGAAGGGGGAAAGCCTTGATATGAAACCTGAAACTCATTTATGACCGCCATCACACTCAACAACCTCACCCGCCGGTTTCCCGGCGAAAAGAACAAGCCCCCCTTCACCGCCGTGGACGGCCTGACCTTTGCTGTGGCTCGCGGCGAAGTCTTCGGCTTTCTTGGCCCCAACGGCGCGGGCAAAACCACCACCGTGCGCATGCTCACCGCCCTGATTGCCCCCTCGGCGGGCGGGGCCACCGTCAACGGCCATCCCCTCGGCCCGGAAAACACCCGCATCCGGCAGAGCGTGGGCCTGCTCACCGAAAGCCCCGGCCTGTACGAACAATTTTCGGCCCGGCGCAACCTCCGTTTTTTTGCGGATTTGTATGAAGTGAACAATCCGCAGGCGCAAGTGGAAAAATATCTGGCCCAATTTAACCTGCTGGCCCGCGCCGATGACATTGCCGGAACCTTTTCCAAAGGGATGAAGCAAAAACTGGCCCTGGCCCGGGCCATGCTGCACGAGCCGCCCATCCTCTTTCTGGATGAACCGACTTCCGGCCTGGACCCGGCGGCGGCCCGCACCGTGCGCGAGGCCATCGAAACGCTCTCCGGG
>JAJRUC010000370.1 GCA_024278015.1 Chloroflexota bacterium | reverse complement strand
GAACACGCCGCCGGAACCGCCGGAGCCGAGCGTTAGGCCGGTGACCAGCAACTTCAAAAAGAGCAGCATAAAGACTACCCACAAAGAGAGATGATTCGCCAGTACTTGCTCAATCACCGCGTAGCCGACATTGAAAATTTGCGGCGTCGTCTCCCACGCAATGCCGGTTACAGTCGGGTACGCCAGGGCCACCGCCCCCAGCAGCGCCCCGCCGACAGCCGGTTTCACCCATTCGGGAACCTGCGTCCATTTGTCGAACCAGTCTTCCATGCCGTACAGGACTTTGATGAAGGCGATGCCCACAAAAGCAGCCAAAATACCCAGCACGGGGTACAGTAAAAATTCCCACAGGCTGTTGATGCCGTATTCAAAGGGGATGGCAAACGCGGGCACGTTGCCGAACACGGCCCGGCCCACCACGCTGGCCGTTACCGCCGAAACCACCAGCGAACTGAAATAGCGCACCGTAAAGCGTCCGCCCAAAATTACTTCCAGCGCAAATAAAACGCCGGCAATGGGGGCGTTAAACGTGGCGGCAATGCCTCCCGCCGCCCCGCAGGCCACCAGATTACTGGTTCGTTCATCAGAAAGGTTCAGCGCTTGCCCAATTGAAGACCCCAGCGCCGAGCCGATTTGCACAATCGGCCCTTCCCGGCCCACCGAGCCGCCGCTGCCGATGCAGATTGACGAGGCCAGCGATTTTATCACGGCCACCACGGGCCGAATACGCCCCCCTTGCAGGGCCACCGCCTCCATCACCTCCGGTACGCCGTGTCCTTTGGCTTCGCGGGCAAAAAAGTAAACCAGCGCCCCCACCAGCAGGCCGCCCACCGTCGGTACAAAAACAACGTAGCTTTTGCCGGCATTGGCCGTGACAGCCGGCAGCCAGGCATAGCCCACCCACTCAATCCCCCGAATCAGATATCGAAACAACACCGCGCCCACGCCGGTACTCAAGCCCACCGCCAGCGCCGTGCCCAACAACAGAATTTCGGGGGGCAAGGTCCATCGCTCAATTAGAGAGGCCGGTTTTCTGCGGTTCGTTATTGAAGGGGACGGTTTTTGCTTCATATTTCCTCAATCATTGAGTTTTATCTAAAATTGAATTATACGCCTCGAAAAAAATTTGCCAAATGACCGATTTTCGGGATACTTCCTGGGCCCGCCTATTCGATAATTCTTTGAACTTTTGCTATAATTCCAGGTGACGAAACGCAGACAGTCTTCATGAAAGGATAATTCATCATGCTGGAAAAAATTATAATTGTCGAAGATGAAGCCGATATTGCCAGAATCCTGGAGCGGAGACTGGCTTACGAAGGCTACCATGTTGAAGTTTTTTACGAAGGCGAACCGGCTCTGGAACGCATTTACGATGACCCCCCGGCCCTGGTGCTGCTTGATTTAACCCTGCCGGACATTGACGGCCTGATTATCACCAAAGAACTACGCGCCGCCGATGTGCAGGTCCCCACTTTGATGCTGACCGCCAGAGACGCCATCCCGGACCGCATCACCGGCCTGGATGTCGGCGCGGACGATTATATGACCAAACCCTTCAATACCGATGAGCTGATGGCCCATGTCCGCGCCCTGTTGCGCCGCAGCGCCCCGGAAGAGAGTCAGGATGCCTATAAATTTGCCGATTTAATTCTGAACCCGGCTTCCCGGCTGGCCTCTCGCGGCGAAAGGGTCATCAATTTAACCGCCAAAGAATACGATTTGCTGGAATTTTTTATGCGCCACCCCAATCAGGTTTTAACCAGAGACCAGATTTTTGACCAGATTTGGGGCTACGATTTTGGCGGCGAAAGCAATATCATCGAAGTATACATCCGCTATTTGCGTTCCAAACTGGAAGCCGACGGCGAAGCCCGTTTGATAGACACCGTGCGGGGCGTGGGCTATGTCTTGCGGCAATAAACGATAAATGGAAAATGAATGTCAATTAGAATCCGCCTGACCCTGTTATACGTCTCTTTGCTGGGCATGGTGCTGGTGGCCTTTAGCGCCGCCTTTTACAGCATTTTGCAATTCAGCCTGACCACCGAAATTGACCGCGCCCTGGAAGACCGCGCCCAGCAGGTGGCTCTCGGTATTCAGGCCCAAAACAACCCCCTCGATATTTTGCGCTCCGGGCGCATCTCTTTGCCGGAACTGGACGTTTTCTCTTCGCGCTCAATTTACGTCCAAATTCGCAATGTGCCAGGCGATGTGGTCAAAGGTTCGCCCAATTTGATGAACTCCGTGCTGCCCATCGACCAGCAAATTGTCGATGAGGTCAGCCGGGGCCGGGCCAACCTGAAAATGATAGAGGTCGGTTCGGCGCGATTGCGCCTGTACAGCGCCCCTCTTATCTGGGGCGGTAATATCATCGGCATGGTGCAAGTGGGCAATCCCCTGAACGGCGTGGAAGAAACGTTGCAGCGCGTCTTTCTGTTTCTGGTGGGCGGCACCGTCCTCGCCCTGATTTTAGCCACCTTCTTCGGCATTTTGCTGGCCCACCTGAGCCTGAAACCCATCGATGACATTACCATGACCGCCAACCGGATTGTCAGCGCCCAGGATTTGCAGCAGCGGTTGCGCGTTTCCGGCACGGGTGACGAACTTGACCGCCTGAGCGCCACCATCAATCACATGCTGGCCCGTCTGGAAGATTTCTTCAAGGCCCAGGTGCGCTTCAGCGCCGAAGTCTCGCACGAACTGCGTACCCCCCTGACCATCATTCGCGGCAATGTAGAGGCCCTGCGCACCGGCATTGAATCTGAACAGGAACGGGCCGAAATCATCTCTACCATCGAAAGCGCCCTGGACAGAATGTCGCGGCTGGTCAGCGATTTGCTGATGCTCTCCAGAGCCGACATCGGCCTGACCCTGCACAAAGAGCCGCTGGAGCTGGACGGCGTAATT
>JAJRUC010000369.1 GCA_024278015.1 Chloroflexota bacterium | reverse complement strand
GAATATATTGCCGATGGCTACAACATCATCTTTACGCATGGCGGGCAATTTGTTTCGCAAACCGTGGCCCTGGCCAACGAATTCAAGGATGTCACCTTCATCGCCGAATCAGACGGGCCGGTAGATGGCGCCCCCGCCAACCTGTGGGTTATCGGTCGCAACTTCCAGATTGGTTTTTACGCCATTGGCGCGGTGGCAGCCCAGCAAACCCAAACCGGCAAGGTCGGCTATATTGGCGGCCTGACGCTGCCCTTCTCTTACGCCGAAGTTCACGCTATGGAACAGGCCGTCAGCGACCTGGGCCTGAATGTGGAAATCAAACCGGTGTGGGCCGGAAACTTCAACGACCCCACCAAAGCCCGCGAACTGACCGAAGCCATGATTGCCGAAGATGTGGATGTGATTGTCGGTTCATTGAACCTGGGCATGTTCGGCCTGTTTGAGGCCGTCAAGAGCGCCTCAAAACCGGTTTGGGCCACGGCCAAATACACCAACAAATCCAACTACGCCCCCGACAACTACCTCACGTCGGTGTTGTACGACTTTGCCGGTCCTTTAAAAGACATCACCAAAAATATTATGAACGGTGAAACCGGCGGCTACTATTCCCTGGGCTTCGACACCGGCGTTTCGCTGGAAATGCCGCTGAAAAATACCTCGCCGGAGTTGAACGCCAAAATCGAGCAGTTGATTAAAGACATGAAAGACGGTAAAATAGAAGTCAAAAAAGACACAACCCCGATTGAATAGGCTTAACCGACAAATGAGCATTATTGGGTGTGAAAGTTCCGGCTTTCACACCCTTTTTACTAAGGCTGTTTATTCGAAAGGTGTGGCGGAATCTATGGTAGAGCAACCTATCCTCCAGATGAAGGATATCCGCAAAACGTTTGGCAATGTGGTGGCGTTGAATAACGTCAGCCTGAGCCTGAACCGCAAGGAAGTGCATGGCCTTTTGGGCGGCAACGGCGCCGGTAAGACCACCCTGATGAATGTTTTGTACGGGCTTTACAAACCCGATGCGGGCGATATTCTTCTGGACGGCGAAAAGATACAAATTCGGTCTCCGAAAGACGCCATCTCGCATAAAATCGGGATGGTACATCAGCATTTTTTGCAGGTTGACAGTTTTAGCGTGGTGGAAAACATTGTTTTGGGCACGCCCCTGGCCAACAATCCGAGGCTTGACCTGGCCCCGGCCAGGAAAAAAATCGGGCAACTGGCCGAACACTTCGGGCTTGAGGTAGAGACCGAGGCCCGTATTGAAGACCTGTCAATGGGCATCCGGCAGCGGGTTGAAATCCTGAAGGCCCTCTATCGGGGGGTGAAGATACTCATTTTAGACGAACCGACCACCAACCTGACCCCGCAAGAGGTAGACCACCTTTTTCATTCGTTGCGGGCTATGGTCAACGCCGGCATGAGCGTGGCCTTTATCACCCACAAATTGCGCGAAGTGTTGAGCGTGTGTGACCGCATTACCGTACTGCGGCAAGGGGAAACCGTCTTTACCCTGGGCCGCAGCGAAGCCGACGAAGAAACCTTTGTGCAGGCGATGGTCGGCGAAGAGATGGACGTGGGCGACAGCCTGATTTTTTCCCGGCAACGGGGCGACGAATCGCAACCCGCGCCCGCCGCCGCCGAACCGCAACCGCCCACCCTGCGGGTGCAGGATGTTTGCGTGTTGAATGAGGCCGGTCTGCCGGCGGTTGACGGCTGCACCTTCACCGCGCATCAGGGCGAAATTTTGGGCATCGCCGGGGTGGCGGGCAACGGTCAACTGGAATTGGCCGAAAGTATTATGGGTATTCGTCCGTTGGCCGCCGGCGAAATTATTATCAACGACACGCCCGTTTCAACGGCCAAAACCGTAGACCTGCTGCAAGATTTGGTCACCTACATCCCCGAAGACCGCTTGCAGGACGGCTACTTGCCCACCGCCACCGTGGCCCAAAACCTGATACTGGGCTTCCATCGCAAGCCGACCTATAACCGGCACGGCTTCTTGAAGCGGCGGGCCATTCTTCAGGCCAGCGCAGAACTCATCTCGGAATACAATATCATCACCCAGGGGCCAAACGACGCGGCGGCCAACCTCTCCGGCGGAAACATTCAGCGGGTGATGATTGCGCGGGCGCTGTCGTATCCCTCCCAATTGCTGCTGGCCCACAACCCCACGCGCGGCCTGGATATTCCGTCGATGGAATTTGTGTACCGGAAATTGCTGGCTCGCAAGGAAAGCGGGCAGGCTACGCTTCTGATTTCTGAAGACCTGGACGAACTGTTATTGATGTGCGACCGCATTGCGACCCTCTACCGGGGCAAACTGGTGGGCCTGCTAAAGCGGGCCGATTTTGATAAATATCAAATAGGCCGCATGATGAGTGGAGTGACCAATGGTAAATGAAAACGCGGGCCGCATCTTGGGCCTTGATTACAGAAAAATTGCCAATCAAACCATCCCCTATGTGGCGGCGGTGGGGGCAGCGTTTTTGGCTGCCGGCATTTTCATCGCCTTAATGGGCTTCGATGCCCTGAAAGCCTACAATACTATTCTGTTTACCTCCTTCAAAACTACCAACGGTATGGTGCAAACGTTGCTGAAGTTTGTGCCCCTTGTTTTGCAGGCGTTGGCCTTCACCGTACCCTTTGCCGCCGGTAAATTCAACATCGGCGGGGAAGGACAACTCATTGTGGGGGCCATTGGCGCCACAGGGGCAGGCATTATCTTCAGCGATTTGCCGGCGGTGCTGTTGCTGCCGCTGGTCATTCTGTCCGGCGCGCTCTTCGGAGCCATTTGGGCGGCTATCCCGGCCTGGCTGTTGTATCGATTCAATATGAACGAAATCCTGACCACGGTGCTGATGAATTTCATCTCCTTCAGCCTGATTGATTACGTGGCTACCAAAGTGTGGCGAGACCCCGCCGCCGGACACCCCACTACCATCCCCATCGGCCAGGGGGGGCAGTTGCCGCTCCTGATTTCCAGCCCGCCGTTGCACGCGGGCCTCCTCATCGCCATTTTTGTGGCCGTGGTGATTTATATTTACACAGACAAAACTTCTGCCGGCTACGAGCTGATTGCCACCGGGGCCAACCCGAAGGCGTCGCGGGTGTACGGCATTAATGTGCCCAGAATTTTCATCCTGTCGCTGGTGCTGGGCGGCGTACTGGCCGGGCTTTCGGGGGCCATCGAGGTTTCCGGCAGCCATCATCGCCTCATCGAGGGATTGCAATCGAATTATCTGCTGCTGGGGTTGATTATCGGCCTGATAGCCAAAGGGAATAATCTGGCTGTACCCTTTGTAGCCCTGTTCATCGCCATCCTTGAGGTGGGGGCCAGCGCCATGCAACGCACTATGATGATTCCCGGCGAAATGGTTTTTATTGTCGAAGCGCTTATTCTGGTGTTTGTGCTGCTTTCCGATGTGGTCAGGAGGCGATAACCGATGGACGAATTCGGTGGACAGTTTGTTTCATTCGCAAAACTGGTGATGCTGGCTCTGGTGCCCTATGTGCTGGCCAGCCAGGGCACGATGCTGAGCGGCAGAACCGGCATTTTTAACGTGGCGCAAGAGGGTATTATGCTGGTCGGCGCTTCGGCGGGATTTTTGGGAGCGTATTACTCCGGCAGTCTGGTGGTGGGCATTCTGGTGGCGATGGTCGTCGGCGGGCTGTTTGGCCTAGCCCTGGCCTACTTTACCACTACCCTGAAGATGGACCAGTTTGTCATTGGCCTGGCCCTGTTTTTTGTGGGGCTGGGGCTGTCAACCCTGTTGTTCAAAATAGCTATCGGCGTTACGCTGCAACCCCCCCTGATACCGACGCTGGATGCCGTGCCTGTTCCGGGGTTGAGCAAAATTCCGGTGCTGGGCGATATTCTCTTTAACCAGAACTGGCTGGTTTATTTGACTGTTCTCCTTTCAGCCCTGCTGTATTACGTTATGTACCAGACCAGTTTTGGTCTGGCCCTGCGGGCAGTGGGAGAAAACCCCAAAGCCGCCGACAGCCTGGGCGTAAATGTAACCTTGATGCGCTACGGCGCGGCAATTGTGGGCGGCATGTTGATGGGCGTGGCCGGGGCCTACCTGCCGATGGTTTACACCGGCACCTTCACCGAAGGGATTGTGCGCGGGCGGGGCTGGCTTTCAATTGCGCTGGCCTTCTTCGGCGGCTGGAGTCCGCACCTGATTTTCCTGGGGTCGCTGTTCTTCGCCGGGGTGGAAGTGCTGGCCCTGCGCGTGCAGGTGGGCGGCGGAGTGAGTATTCCGTATCAGTTTTTGCTGATGCTGCCCTACGTCGCCACCATTCTGGTGATGATGCCCGCCTTGAAGTGGGTGCGCCCGCCCGCCTTTTTGGGCCGGAATTACGACCGCGAAAAGCGCACCTCTGTTTAACGGGAAAAACCCGGAGGGATATTATGATAAAAATTATCACCGATTCAACCTGCTCGCTGACCGATGAATTTATCGCCGCGCGGAATATTACCATTGTGCCGCTGAAGGTGCGCTTCGGCGAAGATGAGGTTTACGATGAACTGACCGGCATCAGCAACAAGGAATTTTACCGCCGTCTGTCTACCGGAACCGTGTACCCTTCCACCTCGCAACCGGCGGCCGGCGAATTTAAAACCGCTTTCGAGACCCTGGCCACTGCCCCCGATGACGAATTGCTGGTGCTGACCATCTCCAGCAAACTGAGCGGCACATTCAATTCGGCGCAGGCGGCTACGGGCTTGCTGCCCAATGTCAAGGTCACGCTGTTCGATAGCCGTTCTCTGGCCCTGGGCCTGGGTTTAATGGCCGCTGCCGCCTCTGATATGGCTTTGGCCGGCAAAGAAATGCCCGCCATTATGCGCCGGCTGGCGCAAATGCGGCGCGATATGCGCATCTACTTCATCGTCGATACCCTGGAATATCTGCGCCGGGGGGGGCGCATCGGCCCGGCCTCTGCCCTGATTGGCAGCGTGCTGAACATCAAACCCATCCTCAGCATCTCCGACGGCCTTATCAAACCGCACGATAAAGTCCGCACCAAACGCAAGGCCATCAACCATATTCTGCACGAACTGCGAGCCGGCGTACCCAATCCCCGTGACCCCGTATTAATTGGGGTGATGCACGCCGCCGCCGAATTGGAAATGGCGCCGCTGGAAGATGCCGTGCGCGGCCTGTTTGATAATGTGCAACGGGCTATCATCGGCGAAATTGGCCCGGTGCTGGGCACGCACGCCGGCCCCGGCTTGCTGGGGGCCGGCGTTTGCCCCATGCCGCCGGAAGATACCCTCTAAAATGCGCCCCGTGGCGCATCCATTGCCCCTCATTTGTGTTTAAACAGGTAAATAAATGAAATTTCCTGATGAAAAAGACCTCATCGAACAGGCTAAAACAGACCCGGAAGCCTTCGGCGTTCTGTATGAGCGCTACGTCGTCAAAATTTACACCTACATCTATTATCGCACCGGCAATCAGCAAGATGCCGAAGATTTGACGGCGAAAGTGTTTCACAAAGCCTTAAATCATCTGGCCTCGTACAAAGACCGGGGACATCCGTTTTCGGCGTGGCTGTATCGTATCGCTCATAATCTGGTGGCAAATTGGCACCGCGACCGTCAGAAAAAGAAGATAGTCACCCTGGACGATGTTAAGCTGGTTAGCGGCAACCACAGCAATCCGTATCATAGTATGGTCAAAACCGAAGAAGCCGGCTTGCTGCGACAGGCCATCAGCCAACTGCCCCCCGTTCGACAGCAATTGCTGGTGCTGAAATTCATCGACGGGGAATCCAATGCCGAAATAGGCCGCATCCTGAACCGCAGCGAAGGGGCCATCAAATCGCTTTACCATCGAACCCTGGTATCGTTGAAGGCAATTCTGGCTGAACATCCTGAAATTGTAGAATCGCTGGAAGGCTATCATGACCATTAAACTGGTAAGCGACAGCACGTGCGACCTGCCGCAAAGTATGTTGGCGGAACATCATATCAACATCGTACCCGTTAATATTCAGTTCGGCGCAGAAACCTATTACGAAAACGTGTCTATCTTCCCGGATACCTTTTACCGCAAAGTAATTGATGAAGGCATCTTTCCGCAAACGTCGCAGCCGTCTGTGGGGCAATTCACCGAGATGTATCTTTCGCTGGCGGGCCAACCCGACCCCATCATCTCGGTTCACATCAGCTCCAGGTTGAGCGGCACGTATCAAAGCGCGATACTGGCCGCCAGACAAGTAGCCGATAAAGTGACCGTCCACGTCATCGACAGCAAAGCCAGTTCCGGCGGCCTGGGCTGGATGATGGTTGAGGCCGCCGAACTCATCCGGCAGGGCAAATCGGCGGCAGAAATTACGGCCATGCTGGAGGCCAAACGAGAAAAAATCAGCATCTTTTTAATGCTAGACAACCTGAAATTCGCCCGCATGAGCGGGCGCATCAATCGGTTGGCGGCCTTGCTGGGGTCTGCGTTGAATCTAAAGCCTGTCATCGGCCTGCACAATGGCGCCCTGAAGGCCGGCGACCGGGTGCGCAGCGCCAAAGCGGGTATGCGACGCATCATTGAGCTGACGCAGGCGCAGGTTCAGGGTTCGCCGGTAAAAATATGCGTTTTGCACGCCCTGGCCCCTGAAAACGCGCAACGCCTGTTCGACATAGCGGGCCAATCGCTTAACGTGAAAGACAGTTTCATCACCGATGTGGCTATTTCCATTGCTGTTCACTTTGGGCCGGGCACATTTGGCCTGGTAACTTATTCGGCTGAATAACCGGCCGCTATTGAGGTTGAACCCGATGACCCGGAAAAAAATTATGCTGGAAGTGCTGTCTGCCCACGCGGAACAGCTCTTGAAAAACCAAAATCGCAGTCAGGATTACATCTCCCTCTTCCCTGAAAACGAGGATTTGCCCCCCTTGCTGAACCTGGCCGGGCACATTAAAGAGGCCCTGCAACCGGTAACGCTGCCGCCCTCTTTCAAGGCCCGGTTGCAAAAGGATTTGATGGCCGCTGCCCACCTGAAACAGGTGCAGCGGTCAGACCACCGGCCCGCGCCGCACCTGAACGCCACCCGAATTTCGCTGTTCATTTCGGCGGCAGTGGGCGCAATTCTGGCCCTGACCGGCATTGTGGTCTTTATCCGTAAACAACGCCGGCTGGCAGCGTAGTCGCTTTGATTGTCAAAATCAGGCATCAGGATTATAATAGCCCTGTTTTCAGCACAATTATCAGGAGAAAGAAATATGTCGTTACGATATAGTCAAATTTCCGGCTGGGGGAAATATGTCCCTGAAAAAGTTTTGACCAATTTTGACCTTGAAAAGATGGTTGACACCAATGATGAGTGGATTACCCAACGCACCGGCATCAAAGAGCGACACATTGCCGATGAAGCGGAAACATCGTCATCAATGGCCGTGGCCGCCGCCAAAAAAGCGCTGGACGTAGCCGGTCTGCAAGCCACCGACCTTGATTTGATTATCGTCTCCACCTCATCGCCTGATTATCTGGTGCCGATTGTTTCCAGCCTGGTGCAGGACAAGCTGGGAGCCACCTGCCCCGCCTTCACCCTGGTAACAGGCTGCACCGGCTTTGTGTACGGCCTGGTCACCGGGCATCAATTTATTGCTACCGGCGCGTATGATAACGTGCTGGTCATCGGCGTAGAGCTTATTTCAAAATTTTTGGACTGGACAGACCGCGATACCTGCGTGCTGTTCGGCGACGGGGCGGGGGCGGTTGTCCTTGCGGCCAGCAATACGCCCACCGGCGTAAAAAGTTTCGATTTAGGCTCGGACGGGGCCAAAGGCAAGCACCTGATTGTGCCCGGTCTGGGTACGGCCACCAAAATAGACCACGCCATGATTGACCGGGGCGAGCAGTATTTGCGTATGAACGGGCGCGAAGTCTTCAAGTTCGCCACCCGCGTTATGCCCAAATCAACCCTGAAGGTGCTGGAAAACGCCGGTATGACCGTCGATGACATTGACTTGCTCATTCCGCATCAGGCCAATGCCCGTATCATAGACCTGGCCATTCGTCGGCTGGGTATTCCCAAAGAAAAGGTTTTTGTCAACCTGCACAAATACGGCAACACTTCCGCCGCTTCCATTCCGCTGGCGTTAATTGAAGCCATAGAAGAAGGCCGTCTTAAGGAAGGCGACCATATTTGCATGGTCAGTTTCGGCGCGGGGCTAACCTGGGCCAGCACTGTGGTGCAATGGGGCCAACCTCTGGGCCAAACCGCCGAAGTTGCGGATGAAGACCTGATTTGGGACATCAACGCCTTGCGCAAACGGCTGGCTCGCACTTCAACCAGCGTGCGGGTTAAAGCCCGCACTGTGCTGGATGAAACATCTTACAAGGCCGGCACCCTGATGTTGCCCCTGTACACCTCGGTGGGCAAACGGCTGCCGTGGTGGAGCCGCAAAAACAGCCGCAAAAAATAGCCGGCTGTTCGGTGAATTAAAAAATAGCGCAGGGGCGAGTCGCCCCTGTTTATGTGATTCTAGCAGGGGCACGATGCATCGTGCCCCTACGTGCTATCTGAGGATCCTTCGTACTAATAATACCGGCGCTGATAGCGGTCATCCATATTATTCAGCACAATTGCCCCGATAACGCCCGGTATCCAGCCGAGTATTGTCAACAACGTAACCACCACAACGGCCCCGCAGCCTTTATCCAATACGGCCAGCGGAGGCAAAAGCACGGCTAATATCAAGCGGCCACATCCCATTGCAACCCTTCCTTTCAACGCTCTGAAAATTATTGTCCTTTGAAAGATAATACGCAATATTATCCCGAAAGTTGCAAGTTCACCCCTCAAGCCCCATAGCCCGCGCAAAAACCTGGGCCGGATGCAACGCTTGCCGGCCCGCGCCGTGAGCAATCTGCTGGCGGCAACTGACCCCCGCCGCCACAATGACCGTTTCGCCGTTAGCGGCCCGCATAGCGGGCAACAGCCGCCGTTCCGCCATTGCCATCGAAATATCGTAATGTTCCACCTCGTAACCGAATGCCCCGGCCATACCGCAACAGCCGGAATCAACCTCGCTGATTTCCACCGCTCCCAGCAACCCCAGCGCCTTTTTGGCCGGCCCTGTGCCCGCCAATGATTTTTGATGACAATGCCCGTGCAGCAAAATCTTTTTGGGGGGGGGCGCTTGCACCGGCAGCCGAAAATCGGGGTCATCGGCCAGACCGGCCATAAATTCCTCAAAGGTCATGGTCATTTGGGCCACCCTTTCTGCCTGGGGATTTTTGGGCAACAAATACTGATAGTCATCCTTCACCGCCGAAACCGCGCTCGGCTCCAGGCCCACAATCGGCAGCCCTTGCTCCGCGAAGGGGGCCAGCCCGGCCACCACGTTGGTTGCCACCGCTTTGGCCTGGGCCACCATCCCTTTGGAAATGAGCGGGCGGCCGCAATCGGTGAAGGCCGGCAGCAATACCCGCCGGCCGATGGCTTCCAGCACGCGGGTGGCGGCCACGGCTACTTCCGGGTGGTTGAAGCTGGTCGCCACATCGGGCAGCAATACCACCGCCGGGCGATTGTCTCCGCCCGCCGCCCGACCCCGCCGCCGAAACCAGACGGCAAACGGCTCGCGGGCAAACGGGGGCAATGGTCGTCGCCGGTCAATGCCCACTGTTTTTTCCAGCGCCCGGCGGGCCGGGCCGTTTTGCAGCAGGCTGTTCAGCAGCGATGTTTGCGGCCCGACGGCCAGTTTGCTGAGGGCGTCGATGCGCCCAAACAGCCGGCTGCGCAGCGGCAGGCGATGCCGGCGGTAATATTGGGCCAGAAATTCGGTTTTGATTTTGGCTATGTCCACCGATGACGGACATTCGGATTTGCAGGCTTTGCACGCTACGCACAGGTCAAACGCCTCAAACATCCGTGCCCCGGTCAGTTCGGCGGCGGGCAGCGCCCCGGAAAGGGCCGCCCGCAGCAAATTGGCCCGTCCGCGCGGGCTGTGTTCTTCGTCCCGCGTGACCATATAGCTGGGGCACATAACGCCGCTCTCTTTGCGGCACACCCCGGCCCCGTTGCACATTTCCACCGCCCGGTTAAAGCCCGTATCCGGCTCAAAATCCAGATGCGTTTCAAGGGAGATGGTGGCGTAATTTGCCCCGTAGCGCAGGTTTTCGGTCATGGGGCCGGCGTTGACAATATTGCCGGGGTTCAAAATATTGTGCGGGTCAAACAGCGTTTTGACTTGCCGGAAGGCGTCGTACAGGGCCGGGCCGTAAAATTGCTCGTTCAGCCAACTCCGCGCCCGCCCGTCGCCGTGTTCGCTGCTCCACGCGCCGTCGTATCCGGCCACCAGTTCGGCGGCGGCGCGGGCAATGGTTTCCATTTTGCGGACCTGTTCCGCCTCCTTCAAATTCATCATGGGGCGCACGTGCAGGCATCCGGCGCTAACGTGGGCGTAATAGGCAATTTTCACCTCCAGCCCGGCGCAAAACGCCTCCAGTTTGCCGATGTATTCGGCCAGACGGGACACCGGCACGGCGGCATCTTCAATGAAGGGGATGGGCTTGTAATCCCCTTTAACGCTCATCAGCAAGCCCAGCCCGGCTTTACGCACGGCCCACACGTTGGCCTGCTGCCCCGCCGATTCGGCCCGCACGCAGGTGACGCCAATATGATTGCGCTCCAGAAGGGCGATGAGGGCATCGAGTTTGGCGGCGGTCTCTTTTTCGGTTCGGCCGGTAAATTCGGTGATGAGAATAGTGTTGGGTTGTCCATCCAGGAAGGTCAGCAGGCGGGCATATTCCGGCGCCTGACGGCACATCGTCAGGCCCAGATTATCCATCAGCTCCACCGCCGAAGGGCCGGTTTCCAGCAACTGCGGCACGGCCTGCAACGCCGAAGGCATATCATCAAAATGAATAATGCCCAACGCGGTGTGGGGCGGGCGGTCTACCAGCTTGAGGGTCGCATTGGTGATGGCGGCCAGCGTCCCTTCCGCGCCGCACACCAGCCGGGCCAGGTTCAGGCTGTCGGTCTGGATAAGCCGGTCGAGGTTGTAGCCGCCGCAGCGCCGCCAGTGGGGGGGTGTGCCGTCCAGAATGGCTTGGGTTTTGTTCGATAAAATTGGGGGCAGTTGCCGGTAAATTTGTCCGGCCAGGCCGCTTTGCTGCTGAAGCCGGGGCAGGGTCTCCGGCCCAACCGGCCCGAAGCGGGCAGCGGAGCCGTCGCTCAACACCACCGAGACGGCTTGCACGTGGTCGGCGGTCATGCCGTACACAAGGGAATGGGCGCCGGTGGAATTGTTGGAGACAATGCCG
>JAJRUC010000368.1 GCA_024278015.1 Chloroflexota bacterium | reverse complement strand
GCCGGTCAGGCCCATTCCCTTTACGCGCAAAAGCGCCCAGTCGGCAAAGGGGCCGTCAACCTGGCCCACCCTTTCCCCAACCCATACCTCCCCGCCGAAGGGGGTGGGCGTGGCCGTTGGAGGAGGGGGGGTGACCGGGGCAGCCGTGGGGCCGGGCGTGGCTGTCTCCAGTTGGAGGGTATCGGTAATGGATTGGGCCAACGCAACCTGCGGCAAACGGGCCGGCCACGGCCGGCTTGCGGTAACGCCCAATATGCCCAGGCTGATGACCGTCAGCACAAACAGGGTCAACCAGCCCCCGTTTTCAATCCGCTTGCGCAGGTTTTTTAACCACAAACCATTCTGTCCCAAAGTTGGCCCATCCCTTTACAAATATGTACAGGACTTACGCAGTTGCGGTAAATCACGGTGTTCTACCCCCTCCCCGGCCACCTGTGCCCTTCGGGTATCCCCCTCGCAGGGGGAGGCGCCAACTTCCCCCCGCTTGAGAGCGCGAAGCGGTTTCTTCATCAGGGACTAAGGGGGGTAAAATGCCGCAACTGCGTAACATCTAATGTAGATAGATTGTAGCATAAAGCCTGCAAGTGACAATTTACAAAAGAAAGAACAGCAATTGCCCTTGACTGGCAATGTGGGGTATACTCAAACGGTAATATTTGCAAATAAAGAAAGAGGTTATGTCGATGAAAGCATACAAAAACTTAAAACTTTTTGCGGTTCTGGTTGTAGTCATTGCCATCTCAACCATTTTTGGCGCGGTACTGGTTAATGGCGCGGGCCGGGCCACCACCGACGGCATTGACGAGATTGTTGTGGTCGGCACCGACGGCTACATTTACGCCTATTCTTATCAGGGCGAACTGGTCTTCCAGTCACCGGAAAACGGCTGGAAATACGTAACTACCGGCGATATGAACAACGACGGCGATAAAGAAATCATCGCCGCCAACAATAATTCCGTCAAAGTGTACGACCCCCAGGTAGTCGGCAATTCGGCCTTCACCTTCCAGGCCACCTACGGCCAGTCCGCCTGCTCAGACGGCGCTTTCACCAAAATTGGCGTGGGTGATTTCTGGAAAGACGGGCAACTTGACATTGCGCTGGTACGCTCGCGCGGCATAGTTAATACTACAGGCCATAGCTGTATCGTCATTTACGATTTGCCGACCACCACCCCCCGCCTGACGTATGAATATACCCTGACCGACTGGGACACAATGGCCATCGGCGATTATGACAACGATGGCGATGACGATTTCGCCTTCACCTACTGGAATTCAGACTACCCCACCGGCTCCCGGGGCTGGCTGGAACTCTATCAAGGCAACGACCCCAAAACCAAATTACACAGTAACGATGCAGACGCCAGCGTACTTGTTGACTATCAATACTACAATTTCGCTGTGGGCGAATTCAGCGCAGACAGCGGCGACGAATGGGCGCTGTCTCAAAACGATACCCGCAGCATTGTGGTGCAGCGCTGGGATGCCTCTCGCACCCGCATCAGAACCCTGTGGTATCTTGAAACCGCCAAATTCCCCCTCATCACCGTGGCAGATTTCAGAAACGATGCCAGCGATACCTCCATCACCGGCCAGCAAGTGGCGATGCTCAGAAATACGTCCAGCGGAGTTGGGCTGCAACTGGCGGCAAAAAACGCTGCCGGCGGCGCGGTTTGGGCCACCGTCAGCGGGCTGGGTGAGGGCTGGCTGAACATCGGCGCGGGCAACCTGGATACAGAAACCAAATACAAGGAACTGGTTATCGTCAAGTCGAACCTCATTCGCGTTTACCTGCAAGCCCAGGCACCCAGCCCCTACTTCGATTGCGTGACGCACGACGGCGCCAATCCCGACGAATGTTTTGAAGATTTTCAATTGGCCGGCAACCTGACCGGAGAAATGTCCATCGCTGATTTGGGCGTTGAATTTGAGGCCAAAGACGCTTTCGGGCTTTCCACCTATGCCCTCACCCAGGTGGTATTCAATGGTCAAACAACCGTTCCCCCGGGCCGGTTCACCATTCGCGGCGAGAAAACCATCACCCTGCCCATTACCTGGAACGCCGCCATTTTACCCTACAATACCGGCTCTGCCCTGCTGCGGGCCGCCAAGGAAGACCCCGGCCTGTCCCTGTCCATTCAGGGCGATAGCCTGTCTTATGAAGGCAGCGTCGGCGGCGGCAGCGCCTCGCTGGTGCCGTGGATGGCGCTGGATGCCTATCACGGCCAAACGCCCTACACCGCCACCGTCACCTTCAGCGATACCACCGCCATCAACCCCAATTCCGGTTCCGGCTCGCTGATGCTGCACGACGGAGCCAACAGAGCCATGATTCTGGTTTGGCAAAACGATGTCTCCAGCGAAGACCGGTTTAAATCTCTGGATGTAACGGTGCTGGTGAACGGCACCCAATTGTATATGCCCCTGATTTTGCGCTAACTCTCGTTCAAAACCGCAGGGGCACGATGCGTCGTGCCCCTGCAACCCAAAAGACACAATCCCCATCCCGAACCAACGCCTACAACTCATTCCACAAGAGGTAACGATGCCTGCTCAAAAATATATCCTCGCCATTGACCTCGGCACATCCGGACCGAAGGTCGCGCTTTTCACCACCGCCGGTTCGCGGCTCGGCTGGGCCTTCGAGCCGACCCCGCTGACCCTGCTCCCCGATGGCGGCGCGGAGCAAAACCCCGCCGATTGGTGGCGCGCCATCACCACCGCCGCCCAACGGGTGATGACCGAAACCGCCATCGCGCCCGAAAGCGTGGTGGGGGTCGCCTGTACCGCGCAGTGGTCGGGCACGGTGGGGGTGAATGCGAACGGCGAACCGTTGCTGAACGCCATCATCTGGATGGATTCGCGCGGCGCGCCGTATGTCAAACAGATTTCCGGGGGGCGTATCACCATCGAAGGGTATGGGGTGCGGAAATTGCCGTACTGGTTGCGGCTCACCGGCGGTATTCCGGGGCAATCGGGCAAAGATTCCATCGCCCATATTCTGTTCATCAAACACCGCCGTCCCGAAATTTACCGCCAAACGTACAAATTTCTGGAGCCGAAAGATTATCTCAATTTGAAATTGACGGGCAGTTTTGCCGCCTCTTATGATTCCATCGCGCTCCATTGGGTAACTGACAACCGCGACCTGACGAAGGTGGATTACGATGACCGCTTGCTGGCAATGGCGACCATCGAGCGCGAAAAACTGCCCGATTTGCGCCGCGCGGTGGATGTGCTGGGGCATGTCACCCCGCATGCGGCGGCGGAACTCGGCATCACCCCCGCCGCGCAGGTGGTACTCGGCACACCCGATGTCCACTCGGCGGCGCTGGGGTCGGGGGCGGTGCGCGATTTGCAGGCGCATCTGTATATCGGCACGTCGTCATGGATCACCTGCCATGTCCCGTTCAAAAAAACCGATTTACTGC
>JAJRUC010000367.1 GCA_024278015.1 Chloroflexota bacterium | reverse complement strand
GCCCGCCAACAGCAGCAAGACGAGGTAGCTATTGACGTATTGAAGGACCTGGGTACCGCCGGCGGGCTGGAATTTTTTGATATGGTCGGCGCCTTGCCCGCCAAATACTGGACGCAAGGCCGCAACGAAGGCGCCCTCAACCTGAGCGGCTCGGTTATGGCCGAAAGCATCCTGACCGGCAGCACCGGCTGTTGGGGCTGCGCCGTGCAGTGCGGCCGCGAAATCACCATCAAAGGAGAAGATGAGCCGCACGCCGTGGGCGTGACAGACGGCCCGGAATACGAATGTGTTATTTCGCTCGGTTCCAATCTGCTCATCGATGATTTGAAAGCCGTTTCTCATTTTGATTATTTGTGTGATTCGTTGGGGATGGACGTTCTTTCCGCCGGAGCAACCATCGGCTTTGCCACCTGGCTGTTTGAGCAAGGGCGGCTCACCTCGGCAGAGGTGGGCCAACCGCTGGCATGGGGCAACCCGACTCAGGTCATCGACCTGTTGCAACAAATTGCAGCGCGCCGGGGCTTCGGCAATATTCTGGCCGATGGTGTGCTGTCGATGGAAAAGCGCTTTAAGGCGCCGGGCCTGGCCGTGCAGGTGAACGGCATGGACCCCGGTATGCACGACCCGCGCGGCTTTAGCGGCATGGCTCTGGTGTACCTCACTTCGCCGCGAGGGGCTTGCCACAACAAAAGCGATTTTTACTTTGTGGAAATGGGCCACACTTTTGAAGAACTGGATATTTCGGTGGATGATATGCAGCAGGAAGCGGGCAAAGCGCCGCTGGTGGCCCGACATCAGGATTACCGCTCGATGGTTGACGCCAGTGGGGCCTGCTATTTTATCAATATGCCCCTTGATTTATTGCCGAATTTGTTTTCGGCCTTGTGGGGCAAGCCGGTTTCGCTGGATGACCTGATGCTGGCCGGGGAACGAATTTTTACCCTGAAACGCTTGCTCAATTTGAGGCTGGGCCTGAACGCCCGCCAAAGCGAAGTGATGCCCACCCTGCTGGATACCCCTCTGTCTGATGGGCCGACCGCCGGTTTTACGCCCGATTGGCGCTTGATGCTGCGGGAATATTACGATTTCCGGGCCTGGGAGTGGAAAAGCGGGCGGCCTTCGGCGGGCAAGCTGGCCCAATTGGGCTTGAGTGATGTGGCGGATTGGATCAACCCGGCCACCGATACGTGACAGGTTTTGTAAGTTTTGGCCGCAGGGGCGCGATACATGGCGCCCCTACAATTTTTGGGGTGGCACGTCCGCCGCAGAGAGGGCATCGAGTTGGGCTTGCAAGTCGTCCAGCCGGGCGGCCAGGTCATCCAGCGCAGCGCGAGGGGGAACGCCGCGCCGGGTCAGGGCGGCCTTCAGACGCTCTTCCAGCGATGCTTTGGGGGCGGTCAGCAAGTTATCCAGCAGCCGTTCCGCTTCTTCCAAAGCCATATCGCCCTGTTGCACCAGTTGCTCAACCCGGCGCACAATCACATCGTCCACTTCGGCAAAAACATCCAGCGTTGAGGCCAGCGTGCGTTGCAGGGTGTTCCACGTTTGGCCCCCGGCGCGCACCAACCCGGCCAATACGGTTTGAGGCAAAAAGTTGCCGCGCCGTTTTTCCTGCTCAAAAATAATTTGCGATAGAATCACCCCGGTCAGGTCGGCGCCGGTGGGGTGATCCAGCACTTGCACCGATTCCCCCTGCCGAATCATGGCGGCAATTTGGGCCAGAGTGACGTATTGTTTGCGTTCCGTATCGTACAACTTTCGATTGGGGTAGCGTTTGATGAGCGGCATAGGGTTGGCAGGTTCCTGTTTCGGGCTACGAGTTTGTTTTTAGCTCGTCAATTTTCCGGTTCAGTTCAGCGATATGGTCGTTCAAACGGTCAACATCGGCGCGGGTGGGAATATCCAGCCGTTCCAGTATGCGATTGATGCGTGTCTCGAAGCGGTCTTCTATTTTTTTCATGCGGCTTTTTCGGCGCTGGTTGATGTCTTCCATCAATTTGCGGCCATCTTTTTCCGCAATTTCACCGCGCTCAATCAGCCTGTTTACAAAATCTTCCATCTCATTCTGGGCCAGCGATACCGCGCCAATGCCGGCCAGTAATACGTTGCGGGCGGCCTCCAGAATGGGCTTGCGGCCTTCGTCTGCGGGGTCGATGGGGGTCTGTTCGGTATTTTCCATTATTTTCTGTGCCTCCTGAAATAAAAATGACGCAGTGCGTTACAGAAATTATAACACAGTGCGTCATGATAGTCAAGGCGTTATTCTTCAGGTTGGCAGCGGGGGCAAAAATGCGTTGACCGCCCGCCCAAAACAATGCGCTTAATGGGGGTAGCGCACACCGGGCAGGGTTGGCCGCCCCGCCCGTAAACCTGAAAGTGGTTTTGAAATTGCCCGCCGCCGTAAACGGCGTCGATGCTGGCCCCTTTGAGCATAATGCCGGCGTTCAGGTTTTTTTGCAAAGCGTGGTACAGGCGGGTCAAGGCCTCGTCGGAAAATGTGCCTACCCGCCGGCGAGGGTGCAGGCGGGCCGCAAAGCAACTTTCATCGGCGTAAATATTGCCCACCCCGGCGATGAATGACTGGTTCAGCAGCAGGGGTTTAAGCCGCCCGCTGCGCCGCCGGCAGCGGGCCACAAAATCTTCGGCGGTAAAGTGGGGGTCAAGGGGTTCCGGGCCTAAATGCCCCGTCACCCGCGCCGGGTCATCAACCAGATGCACCCGCCCGAATTTACGCATATCCTTGAACCGAAGCTGGTATCCGTTATCCAGGTTGAAGATAGTGCGCACGTGCCGGTGCAGGGGCGCTTCGGCGGGTTCAACGGTTAAGCTGCCGCTCATCTTCAAATGGATGAACAGCGTTTGGCCCTCCGATAGCCGAAATTGCAGATATTTGCCCCGCCGGGTCAGACGCTCGACGCGCAGGCCGGGCAGTTTTTTTTGCAGTTCCGCCGCCGAAGGGCGGATTAAGTTGGGCCAGGTGATGATGACCGATACAAATGTCCGGCCCAGCATGGGGCCTTGCAACGCTCTGACAAACGTTTCCACTTCGGGTAGTTCCGGCATAATGCCCCCGCTCAGTTCAGGTTACTGCGTATTTTGCTTTTACGCTTTTGTGGGCAGATCCACAGGGGTTGAAATGACATCCGGTTATCGTCAGTTTATTGCTGCACAGCCGTAAAATCTATCGTCACTACAAATTCATCGGCAACCTTGAGGATATTGGCGATGTTCGGCGGCTCGAAGCCGAAATCGGTCATAAGCAGAGTGGTTCGGGCCGTGCCGCTCAACGCATTGCCCTCCAGTTTGGCTGTCACATTGAAGGTGGCCGGCTGGGTTATATTACGGATGGTCAAATCGCCCAGCAATTGAAAGGGCACATCCTGCCCTTCCGCCGCGCCGGCCGGGAAATTTTTTATGGCCGTGGGCGCAAATTCGGCCAGTGGATATTGGCTGGATTCCAGATATTGTGTTCGGATGCGTTGGTCCCGCCGGGAATCGTCGCTGGCGAGGGTGGTCAGGTCTACCACAATCGAGCCGCCGGCCACTGTCACCTGGTCGCCGCTAATGTTGAACTGAAAATCCCCCTTGACGGCGCGGGTGCGGCCCACGGTTTCTATCAATCCGGCCAGTTTGTTGATGGCGTCGGATGCGCCTCCCAGAAATTCTTCATCAACCTCATACCGCGCTTCCGATTGCTCCGGCACAATCCGGAACGTCCGCGCTCCGGCGGCTGCGCCCGGCCCACTCACGGGGGAGCGGGAGACGCTCTGCTCCACCGCCACCGGAGATTCGGGTTGCACCAGATTGGGGGCGGGCAACGCTGCCGTATCGTCGGCAGACGGGGCGGGGGTGGGGGTTGCCTTGTTTCCCCCGCAGGCGGCGGCCAACAGCATAACAGCCGCCAGGGTGGTTATCAGCAATAACGATTGGTGTTTTTTCAGCATAAGAAATTAACGCTCCTTCTGAATTTATTGGGGTGCGAACACCCATGCGTCAAACAAGGGGGTCAAATCGCACCGGCAGACCTGCTCGGCCTGCATTTTTAGCGCGTCCGGGGTGGCTATGCCCCATTGATTGGTCTGATAGTAGTCCTTCAAAAATGCGTCGAAGGTATCCTGGCCCATCGTTTCGGCCAGGGCGTTGAAGAAGAGGGGGCCGCGCCCGTACACAATCGCCCCGTATTCCGCTTCGGTGTAGGCTGCTACCGGCAGGCCGATGGGCGTTTCGGCAAAATCGGCGCGCTGCCAGTAATTACGCAACACCTGCCTGAAGGATTCATCGCCGGACGGGCCGTGGATGTCTTTAAAATAGAGCCAGGTCAAATACTGGGTCAGCGATTCGTCCAGCCAGGGATTGTCTATCTGGTTGTTGCCCACCGCGCTGTAAAACCACTGATGCCCAACTTCATGGACCGTGGCGATTTCCAGAAAGCCGCCGGGCCGGCCGTTGAACAGGCTGTTTGCCAGCACAATTACGCCGGGGTATTCAATGCCTCCGGCCAGGGTGGGCGTGGCGACGATGTCCAGTTCGGTGAAAGGGTAGGTTCCCAACCTGTTACCGAAAACCTGCATGGCGTCGGCGGCGTAGCCCAGCATCATCTCCGCTGAAGCCGCATCCCGGGGAAAGGTGTAGGTGTTGAGCGTGGTTTGGCCCACCTGCCGGCTGGTCACTTCGTAACGGTTGCCGGCCGCCAGATAAAAATCGCGGGCCGGGCCGGCGGCAAAGACCACGGTTTGGGTTTCACCATTGGACGAGGCTTCAATTTCAAGGCCGGAAGCGGCCAGAATTTGGTCGGCGGGGGCGGTGACGCGGGCCAGAAAGAAGGCTTCATCGGCGTAAACAACATCGCCATAATCAGGCGGAATTTCCACGTTCCAGCCTGCGTCATCGTACACGGCAATCAGGGGATAGCTGTGCGCCAAAGCCAGCACATCGTCCAGCCAGGCAAATGAGGCGTAATTGGCGCCGGCCTCGGTGGGAACTTCAACCGCAAACTCAAGCCCGATGACGGCGGCTTGCCCCGGCAAAAGGGGTTCCGGCAAGGGGACAATCATAACGCTGTTTTGCAGGGTAAAGCGGGGCGTAACCGGCTGATTGTTCACCGCTACTGTCGAAACCTCGCTGCGCCCGCCCAGTAAATTCGGAAACAGCCGAAAATAGATTTCATCCAGCGGCCCGGCTTCCTGATTGGTGTAACGCACTTCTTCCCGGCCCTGCATGTGGGTCATATCCGGAGCAATGGTCAGGTCCAAATGATACACGCCGGCCCCGGCCGGTTGGTTCAGGGCGGCTTGTTCGGCGGGCAGCAGACCGGCGGCAAAGGGGGCGCGGTCATCCCAGCCAAAATCGAACAGCGTGGAAGCAGGCAGCGCGGGGGTGTTAGTGGGCAGGGGAGACGGCGCGGGCGCGGCGGTATCCGTCGGCCGGGGCCGGGCCGTGGCAGGCGCGGCTGTCGGGCGGCAGGCTGCCAGCGCGATAATTAAACCGAGAAAAAAAACTGTCCGTTTCATGGAAGATGTTCCGTTTCGTGAGGGGAGAGTTTAAAAATTTGAGGCAATCTGTCAAATTTGCCCGACAAGCGGGCAAGGAGAAGCGTGGTGATGAGCGGGCGTTGAAGCCGCTTCATCTAATCTCTTTCGGCCCGGTATTCCGCTTCGGAGATGAAGACGCCGCCGGAAATTTCGCGCCTGGTCGGGTGGCGGGCCGGGTCAAAATGCAGGTTGACTTCGATGCGCCGGAAACATCGCCGGTTGCCGATGAGAACCTTGCGGGCAAAATAGCCCCCCTCGTCGGTTCGGCTCAGGTCGTTTGTCGAATTTACCCGCGCCGTCAACGTCTCGCCGCAATGATTGCAGCGCGCGTAAATTCTGGTTGCGTTGTCTGCCTGCGTCTTCGGTGCGGGAAACAGCCCGGCCACTTTTTTGAAGATATTCATCGCCAGATCTCCTGTTTTTACAAATTCGGTACGATAAACCACCACACGCTGACCGCACTCAGGACGGCCAGCAAACTCAGCGCGGCGGCCGGCAGCCACATCGAAACTTTTTCCGGCAGCCGGTAGCGCAGCAAAAAGAGCATCGCAAACGCGCCGCCAATAAGCAACCCCCACTTGTCCGGGTTGCCGCGCCACGCGGAGGCAATCCCCAGCCACAGCGTCAGCATCGACAGCCCGGCAAAGACCCGCAACGCATACCGCCGTCGAAAAATCTCCAGCCAGCCCAGGCTGAGAAACAGGCCAATCGGCAGCAGGGCGCTGAAAAAATAGCGGCCCTGAAATTGCACAAACGATAGATTCAGCCCCGCAAATACGCCCGATACCAGCGCAAACAGCCCGGCCAGCGTCCACAGCGCGCGCCGTTGGAGAAGCGATAATGGTTCGCGCCGCCACAGCCACAGGCCCAGCCCGGCCAGGGCCAGGCTTTGCAAAATAAACAGCGCCAGATAAACCCGGCGGTCCATCGGCACGGCCATCCAGCCGAATTGCCCCCAGAAACTGTGAAAGGTAGTGCGCAACATATCGGCGGCGTAGGCCGTCGGGCCGTCGGCGGCCAGTTTGGCGGCGCTCCGCAACTGACCGACCACCACCGCATTGTGGCGGCGCAGGCCGAGGATATCGAAGCCGCCGTAAAGCAGGGCGTTTCTGAGATACATGGGGAAAGAGAGCAGCGCGGCGGGCAGATAAAGGCGCAGGATATTCTTTAGCCGGGCCGGGCGACGCCTTTCAGCCGCCGGCAACAGCAACACTCCGGCCCCCAGCGCCACCGCCGGGTAGACGGTCACTTTGGTCAGCAGAATCAGGCCCAGCGCCCCGCCCGCCTGCCATAGCAAGGCCGGCCGGCCGGCCGGGTCGGTTTTAAGCCAACGCAGCAGCAGGTACACAAAAACGGCCAGCAGCAATTCGGCCAGGCTGTCATTGTTCACCGAAGCCATCATCGTTAAATGCATGGGCACAAAGGCGGCAAAGGCGACAGTGGCCGCCGGCAGGGGCGATTTCGGCCAGAAGAGGGCCACCGTCGCATACATAAAAATCAGGCTCAACCCGCCCAGCGCCACCGAAAACAGGCGCAAGGCCAGGAGGTTGCCCCCCGTGGCGGCAAAGAGGGGCGCGGCCAGCAGATAGTACAGCGGCGGCTGGTAATTTTCGTAGCAAATCGGCTCGATGGACAGGCCGCCGGCAAATTTGGCCGCTTTTATCCGGTTCAAATAGGCTTCATCGTAGCAGCCGGCGCGCAATTCGGGCAAGGCTCCATACTCGGCCACGTAGCGCGCAAAATTATAGTGGGCCGGTTCATCGGGCGCTTGCCAGGGGGGCGTAAACCAGGCGTACAGCCCGCCCAAAACCAGATAGGTTATCAAAATCAGAAACAACCATCGAAATTTCATTCAATCAGCTCAATATGGTAGGGGCACGATGCATCGTACCCTACGGTCTGTGTTCCAATTAGCCGTCTGAACCGTCAAATCGGTTCCACATGGATGACCGCCCGTTGCAAGGTGGAGATTTCGTGGCGCAGGGCATCTTCGGCGCGTTGGCTGAGGGCGTGGGCCTCAACAATGGACATATCGCCGCCCAAACGGCAATGCATACTGAGCGTCCAGCCCCGGTCATCTTCCCACAGGCGCATATTGTGGGCCGATTTGGCCCCGCAAATTTCATCGGTAATGGTTTGGGCGCGTTCCAGAATGGCGTTTTCAGTGTGATATTGGGGCACGCGCTCCACCGGCACCGCTTCGCCCAGCGGCTCAATGTGGGTGGTGATGACATCCACCTTCGACAGGGCCTGTCTGCCCCGTTCTTCCAGTTGGGTGGCCAGGTGATGGGCTTGTTGCAGGGTGAGGGTGGGGGGTACTTCAAAGTGCAATTCCACAAAATAGCGGCCTTTGATGCTGTGCGCCCAAATTTCGTGGGCCGAACCGCCCAGACTGTGGGCAATGGCCTTCAGTTGGCGGGTCAGGTCTGGGTATTGGGCGCGCGTCGCCTGCTCCGGCTCAATATGAACCACCACATCGGCGGCCTGGGGATAGGCTGTTTTAATTTGATACTGCACGGCGTGGGCAATGCTGTGGGCGTAATCGGTGGGCGTATCGGGGGCCACCCGCACATGCAAATCGACGTGGGTTTCGTCGGCTACGCCCCGGCTGCGGATGCGCTCCACGCTGCGCACTTCCGGCAGCGAAAGGGCCAGCCGCTCGATTTCATCGGCGGGCAGCGAGGCCGCATCCAGCAGTACGTTAGCCCCGTCGGACAAAATGCCGTAAGCCGCATGGCCAATAATGCCGGCAATGACCAGCCCCACCCCCGCATCCAGCCAGGTCAGCCCAAACTGCACCCCCACCAGCCCCACAATCACACTGAGCGACACCCAAATATCAGAGCGGGTGTGCTGGGAATCGGCCAGCAGAATGTCACTTTTCAGTAATTTGCCATGTCGCTGCTCATAAATCGTCACGCCCAAATTGACAATGATAGTAAAAATCATCACCCCAAAGCTGAGCAGGGATACTTCGGGAATCGCGCCGCCGGACAGCCGGTCCAGGGCGCTTTTGAGGATTTCGTAAGCGGCCAGCAGCAGCATCAGGCCGATGACCATCGTCGCCAGCGTTTCCGCTTTGCGATGCCCGTAGGGGTGTTTTTCGTCGGGGGGGGCAGCGGCCACCCGCATAGCCACCAGACCGATGACATTCGATGAGCCGTCAACCAGGGAGTGAAAGCCATCGGCCACCATACTGAGGATGCCGCTGAACAGCCCCACGGCAATTTTCAGGACGGCCACCAGCAAATTCAGGACAAGCACCTGCCACAAAATTTTGCGGACGGCCGGTAATTTTGATGTGTTTTCAGTCAAATTTCATCAATCCTTTCGATTTTTTATCCAACTTCCACTGCCTGTTCCGCCGGTTTGACGCGCACCAGGGCGAAAAAGGCCAGCATGGCCGCGCCGAATACGGCCAGGGCCGTGCCCACGCCAAAAGCATCGGCCAGGGCGCCGAGTATGGGCGAAAATACGGCCATCAACACCGTAGCCAGTTGCGATTCAACCGACAGGCCGGAGGCCATGACCTGCGACGAAATCTGGTCGCTGATAAAGCCGACGTTCATCGGGCGGCGCACATTTTGCAGAACATACAGCCCCAAAAACACAATAATCGACACGATGGCCCAATGTTTCCAGGCCGCCAGCCCGGCAATCAGCAAAAAGACCGCACCCAGCCAAAAACTGACATTGATGGCTTGCGGTAAATTGTTAAACCGGCGGCTGAAGCGGTCGGCGTTGCGGGAAGCATAACTGGTGAGCATATAAATGGCAAAATAGACCAGCCCAATCAGCGCCGATGAGCGGCGGGTGTCATCGAGGGCCACAAACAGGGGCAGGGCCAGGGCGTAAGTTTGCAAAATCGGTTGCAAATAATCCTTGACGCTTTTGAAAAAGGCGATAAATCCGGCGCTGTTCAACAAAGCTCGCAGGGCGTAACTGTTTTTGAAGAGCGCGGCAAACGCAGTGAGGGTTGCTTTGGTTTGGGCTTTGACGGACGGCTGTCGCTGCTGCTGCAAATTGCCGTCCAGTTCCGCCGGGTAGGTCATCAAATTGAGCAAATCAAGCGCATAGGGGATGGTGGCCGCCAGGAACATATAGCGATAGTTGCCCGCCAAAAAGACGATGGCCGCCGCCACGAGCGCGTTTATCGCCGAGCCGAATTGCGACGCGCTGCGGGTGTGGCCGTAGTAGGTCACTTTGATGGCGGTCATGCCGTTCAGCTTCAGGTATTCCAGGATGAGGGCCTTGTGCGTGCCGGAACGGAAGGCTTCTCCGGCAGCGAAGAAGAGCATCGCCAGGGCGTAAACGTAAAAATCGGCGAAGCTGTAAAAGACCATAAAGGCAATCAGATAGGCGGAAAAGGCCATAACCATCGCCTTGCGCCGCCCGAAGGCATCGGCCAGGACGCCGGTGGGAATTTCCAGAATGTTGGTGGCGATGTCCCGGATGGCGTACAGCAAGCCGATTTGCAGGAATGACAGCCCGGCTTCCCGAAAGAGGAGGATGATGAACGGCTCAAAAAACCGTAAATTCTTTAAAAAGCCATAGGCCGCAAAGCGATAAAACATGCGGTCTTTTTTGAATGGAACAGCCATAGCCGGTTTCCGTATGTATCTCAGTTCGGAATTTCATTATTTTGACTTTTCTCCCCCCTTAATCCCCCCTCAGAGAGGGGGGAAATATCCCCTCCCCCTGGTAGGGGGAGGGTCAGGGAGGGGGTCAAACGTTTAAATCTCTTACATTCTCACTTCAGCACCAACGGCAAATAGAAAAATTTTACCCACATCGCCACGTTTTGCGAAACCACGTCCGTGCCGTAGCGATTGGTGGCCGTCAGGGTGACGGTGTAATTGCCGGCATACGGGTAGGTGTGCTGCACGGGCAACTGCGCCGACCCGGCGCTGAACGGCGGGCTGCCGTCGCCGAAATTCCATGTGGAGGTGACGGGCGGCAGGGCGCGTACCATGTTGGTAAAGGTGATGGCGTGCGTGGGCGAAAGCTGGAGCTGGTACTGAAACGCCGCCACCGGCGGAACCCGGTAATCATTCAGCGCCGCGCGCG
>JAJRUC010000366.1 GCA_024278015.1 Chloroflexota bacterium | reverse complement strand
GTATTTCAGACCGGGTGGCCGTCCTCGATTTTGGCATGAAAATTGCCGATGGCGTGCCGGATGAGATTCAACAGAACCCCGATGTGCTGCGAGCATATCTTGGCGAGCAACACGTGACCATTTAGGCGTGAAACTATCATTTTTATGACTGGAGGCGGCTTATGGGCGAAACGTTCCCCCAACTTTTGCTGGAACGGGCAAAGGAATACGGCAACAAAAAAATAGCCCTGCGGGAAAAAGAATTCGGTATTTGGCAGCCGGTTTCATGGCAGGAGTATTATGACCATGTGAAATATTTTTGTTTGGGATTAACCAGTTTGGGCCTGGAACGCGGCGACACCATCGCTATCATCGGCGATAATCGCCCGGAATGGCTCTATTCTGAACTGGCGGCGCAGGCGGCGGGGGCCAAAGGTATCGGCATTTATCAGGATGCTATCGTCAAGGAAGTCATTTACATCATCTCCCACGCCGATGTGAAATTTATTGTGGCCGAAGACCAGGAGCAGGTAGACAAAATTCTGGAAATCTGGTCTGAACTGCCGAGCGTCATCAAGGTTATTTATTACGACCCCAAAGGACTGCGCAATTACACCGAAGACTTCCTGATGTATTTTTACGATGTGGAAACCCTGGGCCGCACCTACGAAAAAGATTTCCCCAACTGGTTTGAAGAAAGTGTGGCACGCGGCAAAGGCTCTGATTTGGCGATTCTTTCCACCACCTCCGGCACCACCGGCGACCCGAAACTGGCGATGCTCACCCACGACAACCTCATCAGTATGGGGCGCAACCTGATGGATGTAGACCCTATTGAGCCGGACGACGAATTTGTGAGCTTCCTGCCCCTGGCCTGGATTGGCGAGCAGATGATGTCGTTTGCGTGCAGTTTGCAGCGCGGTTTTCCCCTTAACTTTCCGGAAGAACCGGAAACCGTGCAGGTGAATATTCGTGAAATCGGCCCGCGCGTTATGTTTAGCCCGCCCCGAATTTGGGAAAATATGGTCAGCCAGGTGCAAGTGAAAATTGAAGACAGTTCGTGGTTGAAGCAAAAACTGTACCGCTGGGCCATGCCGGTTGGCCGCGCCATGGCCGATACGCGCTTTAAAAAAGAGACACCATCATTGGGCTTGAAGCTGAAATATTTTTTTGCCGACTGGATGGTCTTCCAGATGATTAAAGACCACCTGGGCCTGCGCCACCTGCGCCGGGCCTACACCGGCGGCGCAGCGTTGGGGCCGGACGTGTTTCGCTTTTTTCACGCTATGGGCGTGAACCTGAAGCAGATTTACGGCCAAACCGAAACCAGCGGCATCTCGGTGGTGCATCGGGACGGCGATGTGAAATTCCAGACCGTCGGGACCGCAATCCCTGACACGGAAATTCACATTGACGACAGCGGCGAAATTATGGTGCGCTCGCCGGCTGTGTTTGTCGGCTATTTTCGCAACGAGAAAGCCACCGCCGAAACCTTGATGGACGGCTGGCTCCACTCCGGTGATGCGGGTTATTTTGACGACGACGGGCATTTAATTGTGATTGACCGCGCCAAAGACGTGATGACCCTGCACGACGGCACAAAATTCAGCCCGCAATTTATCGAAAATAAACTGAAATTCAGCCCGTATATCAAAGAAGCGGTGGTGTTTGGGGGAGATTGGCCCTTTGTGACCGCCATGATGAACATTGATATGGGGAACGTCGGCAAATGGGCCGAAAACAACCACCTTGCCTACACCACCTACACCGACCTGGCGCAGAAACCGGACGTGTATCAATTGGTGCGGGAATACGTGGAAGCCGCCAACGCCGATTTGCCCCCCGCCGCGCGGATTAAACGGTTCTTGCTGCTGCACAAGGAACTGGACGCCGACGACGCGGAACTGACCCGCACCCGGAAGGTGCGGCGGGGATTTGTAGCGCGACGGTACGAAGATATTATCTCGGCGCTGTACAGCCAAAACGACCATTTGGAAATAGAAACCGTCATCACCTATCAGGATGGGCGCACGGCTACTTTGGCAACCCGGCTTAAAATCGAAACCCTCACCGGAGCAGGGTAGAGAAGGGAGAAACGATGGATCAATTTTTGCAGTTGACCCTCAGTGGATTAACCAATGGCGCGGTGCTGGCGCTGGCCGCATTGGGATTTGTACTCATTTACAAAGCCAGCGATGTCCTCAACTTTGCCCAGGGCGAATTTTTACTGGTCGGCGCGTATGTGATGTTTGCCGTAGTAGGAGAGCTGGGCTGGCACTGGACGATAGGCATTGTGGTAACGGTGCTGGTGGCCGTGGCGCTTGGCGTTGTGCTGGAACGGCTGGTCCTGCGCCCCATGATTGGCGAGCCGATTATCTCGCTGATTATGGTGACAATTGGCTTGTCGAGTTTGCTCCGGGCCGTGGTGAGTACCATTTGGGGTACGGATGAACGCGCTTTCCCCAGCTTTATCCCCAGTGACCCCCTGCGCGTCTTTGGCGCAACCGTCACCACCGACAAGTTGTGGGCCATCGGCATTGCGGCCCTGTTTCTGATAGCCTTCAACATGTTTTTCCGGCGCTCCAACGACGGCATTGCCATGCGTGCTGTGGCCGACGACCAGCAGGCCGCGCTGTCGATGGGCATCAGCGTTAAAAGGATTTTTGCCATGGCGTGGTCTATTTCCGCCGTCACCGCCGCCATCGGCGGTATCATCGTCGCCAATATTTTGGGCGTAAGCGGCAACATTAGCGGGCTGGGGTTGCAGGTGTTCCCCGTGGTCATTCTGGGCGGCCTGGATTCCATCCCCGGCGCGGTTATCGGCGGGGTTATCATTGGGCTGTTGCAGGCCTACACCGGCGGATATGTGGGCTACGGCCTTAATTCCATCATCCCGTTTATTGTGCTGGTTCTCATTTTAATGGTGAAACCATACGGTTTGTTCGGCCAGGAAATTATTGAACGGGTTTAAGGGATATTCACCCCCTCCCGTCGCCTGCGGCGACTCCCTCCCCCTCACCGGGAGAGGGCCGGGGAGAGGGTTTAAGGGGAGTACATTATGGAAAGTGGAATTTTCTTCAGCAGCTACGCCAAAGATATGGCGCTGCGGCGCACGCACGCCGAAAAAATTCGGCTGGTGCTGGCAATTTTATTTGTCGTGACCGTGCCGTGGCTGGCAAGCAACTACCAGCTCACCCTGCTGAACCAAATCGGTATCGCGGCAATCGGCGCCATCGGGCTGAATATTCTGGTGGGCTTCACCGGGCAAATCAGTTTGGGGCAGGGCGCGTTTATGGCGGTGGGGGCCTACACCTCCGGCTTGCTGGCGAAGAATCTGGGTTTGCCGTTTTGGGCGGCTATTCCCATTGCCAGTTTCGCCACCGCTGCGGTGGGAGCATTTTTCGGTATTCCATCCCTGCGGCTGAAGGGCTTGTATCTGGCCATTGTCACTCTGGCAGCCCAGCAAATCATCCAATGGGTTATCACCCACTGGGATTACGTGACCGGCGGCGTAGACGCGCTGGTCATTCCCGCGCCCACCCTGTTTGGGCAGCGGGTCAATGGTGAATTTCGATTTTACTGGATTATCCTGTTCTGTCTGGTGCTGACCATTATTTTCACCGTCAATCTGTTCCGCTCCCGGGTGGGGCGGGCTTTCATCGCCATTCGGGACCAGGATATTGCCGCCGAAGTGATGGGCGTTGATTTGTTTCGCTACAAATTGCTGGCCTTCGCCACCTCATCGTTTTTTGTCGGGCTGGCGGGCGCGCTGATTGCCCACTATCGCACCATTGTTTCCTGGGAGCGTTTTACCATTGAAACCTCTATCCTTTATTTGGCGATGATTATCATTGGCGGGCTGGGGTCGGTGTCCGGCTCGGTGTATGGGGCGGCGTTTATGGTGCTGTTACCGGCCTTGCTCAATAATTTCGGCCGGGCGATGAGCGGCACCATCCCCGCGCTGGACCGTATCATTCCGTTTTTGCAACAGGGATTGTTCGGCATAGTGATTGTCCTTTTCCTGATTTTGGAGCCGGAAGGGCTGGTGAAAATCTGGCGGAACATAAAAGATTACTTCCGGCTGTGGCCTTTCTCATACTGATGTGATGACGTGCAATAAAAATTGCGGGAGGTGAACCATCGGCTAAAAATATACTTCAACACTCAGGATTGTGCTATTAAAACAGTTAAACTCAAGGAGGAAACAGTGAAACGTTTAGCCTTACTTACACTTTTATTGATGGTACTGGTGGCGGCAACCGCCTGCGGCGGTGGCGGCGCAAGCAAAGACGCCCCCATCAAAATCGGCGGCATCTTCGATTTCAGCGGCCCCACATCCGGCCCCGGTACACCCTACGGGCTGGGGGTTCAAGATTTTGTGAAATGGAAAAATGCCAATGGCGGCATTGATGGTCGTCAAATTGACTTCATCTCGCAGGATTACGGTTACAAAGTCCCCAACGCCGAGCAACTGTACAGCCAGTATGTCGGCGAAGGCATTGTGGCCTTCCAGGGGTGGGGCACGGGCGACACCGAAGCCTTGCGCGGCAAAATTGCCGATGACAAAATTCCGTTTATGAGCGCCTCATATTCCATCAACCTGGCCAGCATTAAAGATGCGCCGTATAATTTTTTGATTGGCACAAGCTATTCTGACCAAATGGTGATTGCCCTGCAATGGATTAAAGACCAGGGCGGCACAAAAGTGGCCGTTTTGCACCACGACAGCCCCTTCGGAAAATCGCCCGTACCCGATGGCGAAGATTTTGCCAACGCCAACGGCATGGAATTTATGGCGATTGCCATGCCCGGCGGCGCCACCGACCTGACCCCCGAACTGAGCCAGGTTGAAGCCTTTGGCGCGCAATACATCATTGTTCAAAACGTTGCCAGCCCCGCCGCCCTCGCCCTCCGTAACGCCAGCGACCTGGGCATGGACGCGCAATTCATCTGCCTGAACTGGTGCGCCGACGAAAGTTTGGTGGAACTGGCCGGCGACGCTGCCGAAGGCGTCATCGGCACCTTGCCCTTTACCCCGCCCAGCGTGGATGTCCCCGGCGATGACGATGCCCGTAAATTTGCCGAAAGCAAAGGCGAAGACCTGAACAAACTTGGTCTGCATTACACCCAGGGTTGGGTCACCATGAAAGTGATGGTGGCCGGCATTGAAAAAGTTGTCAAAGACGGCAAAGATGTTACCGGCGAAAATATCCGCGCGGCACTGGAAACCATCAGCAATTATGATACCGGCGGCATCACGGCCCCGCTCACCTTCACCCCCACCGACCACCGTGGTAACAAAGCCTTGAAACTGTTCAAGGTTGACGGCGGCCAGTGGCAACAAATGAGCGATTACATCGAATCGAGCATTAAATAGTATAGCAGGAATATATGGACGTGCAGGGGCGGCTCACGAGCTGCCCCTGTTACGGCAGAAACTTCTTCCACAGTTAAAAGAGGATGTGCGTATGCTTTCCTTAAATAATATCGAAGTAATCTATGAAGATGTCATTTTAGTGCTGAAAGGGATGTCGCTGGAAGTGCCGGACGGGCAGATTGTGGCCTTGCTGGGGGCAAACGGCGCGGGGAAATCTACCACCCTCAAAGCAATTTCCGGCCTGTTGAAACCGGAAAACGGCGAAGTAACCGACGGCACCATCACGTTTCAGGGCGAAACCATCCACACCCTGCCCGCCGAAAACGTGGTGCGGCGCGGTATCTTTCAGGT
>JAJRUC010000365.1 GCA_024278015.1 Chloroflexota bacterium | reverse complement strand
GGTCAAGGCGCCGGCCACGCCGGCCAGTTCGTAAACGGAAAGCGCGGCGCCGGCCCACCACAAACTTTGGCCTTGCTGCCTTAAAAAAGTGGGCAGGTAGATTGATACAGCAGTGAGCATAAATGTGCGCGGGAAGACAATGCCAATCAACGGCAGAAACAGCCGTCGCATTTGGGGCGAAAAAAGCTGCAAGGGGCTGGGCTTTTTGCGGGCCGGGATGTGATGAAGCTGCCAGTACAAAATGAGCGACGTTCCCCAGCCGGGAACCATTATGCGATACAACCCGTCCAGCGTCCAGACGGAAACCAGCCACACCGCCAGTATCGGGCCGACGGTGCGCCCCAGTTCGCCCCCGGCCATAAAAAAGCTCATCCCTTTGCCTATTTGTTTGCCGGAAATGCGGCTTACCATCGCCGGGGCCGGGGCGTGGAAGCAGGCCACGCTCACGCCTGCCGCCAGCAGCAATATAACCAGCGACAAATAGTTGGGGGCAAAACCCAGCAGGCTGATGAGCGTGCCGGTGACGGCCGGGGCCAGAATGACAAAATAGCGCAGGCTGATGCGGTCGGCCAGGTAGCCGATGAACGGGTTGAGGATAGCCGGAAGCTGCATGACTGCGGCCAGCGCGCCGGCCAGAGTTAGCGACAGGGACAGCTTTTCGATGATGAGGGGCAGCAACGGGGCTACAAAGGCGGAATACGTATCGTGGATGAAATGCCCGCCCACAATGGTCAGTACCTGTCCGGTTTGAAATTCTTCTTCGGCGGGCTGCGGAGGAATAGAGATGGATTGCGTGGTCATCGTAAGCCGCTACTTTTTAAATGTCTCAAAAACGCCGGTCAGAGCCAGGTGGCTCAAGGCTTCGTCTACCGATGATTGGCCGTCTAAAAAGCGCACAATCTCCGGCATAGGGGCCGAAACCGTGCCCAGCAACGCCCCCTGCCGGTTGTTCACCGTCAAAAAGGCCGAATCGAGGTCGGCGTTCATCGTCCCTTCGCTAAAGGCGCGGATGGTTCTGAGCGCGTTGCCGACCTCAATCACAAATAATTTCAGCAGCAAGTCGTTATCGGCCAGCTTGTATTCAGATTCGATGGTGATGTGGGCAATCCGTTCTCCGCCGCCGGCCCGCTCATCGATGATTTTGACGGAGGCGTGAACGCCGGCAGAACTGATGGTGCCGGCCATCATCTCGGCCAGAACGTCGTCTGCAAACAGCGGCTGCCGGGGCAGGGGCGTGGGAGTTGCTTTGGGCGTGGGCGTGGGCGGAACCGGCGTGGGGGTTCCGATTCTGGGGAAATTGGTGGCAGTGGGCGCTTTGGTCACGATGACGACTGCTTTGGTGGGGGCTGTTTGGGGGCCGGCGGCGGTTTGATTGCCGGTGAGGGCGGCGCCGCAACCGCTCAGGGCAACGGTCAGCATAACCAACGCGAGTAATTTTTTCATAACAAAAACCTTTCCGGTATGGTGGGTATTGTTGCAACAAGTGGCTATTTGTAAAATAATGTTACGCCGGGCGCAACGATGGTGGCTGAGTTTGGAGATGGCTGGATTTGCGTTTTTTACCCCCTCCCTAACCCTCCCCTCTCAGGGGGAAGGCATATTTCCCCCCTAAGAGGGGGATTAAGGGGGGAGCAATCGCAATTTCACCGGCTTATGCTTACCGTCTTGCAACGGTAGCCACAAATATTTTACAGACAGAGACAACAGGGTAATTATACACAGAAAAGGCGATGTGCGTAATTTAAGGGGCCGGGTTGCAGCAATTCTCATTTTGCCCCGGCAGGTTACGCCGGCGGCGTGACGACCCGCCCCTACGGACAGGTCACGTATCCGGCGTGATTTTTGGCTACCGCTTTTCGTTGCTGTCTATCCAGGGCAGATAATGCTGCCAGCGATATTTCAGATAGGGGACCAGTTCCTCAAACTCGACGGCCTGGGCGGCCACTGTCCCCGCCCGGCCCACCGCAGTCAGGCCGTCAACTTCGGCCCAAAAGCCGGCCAACCGGCCCAGATACAGGGGATACAACGAGGCGGCGACGGCGTCGGGGTCGCGCTCGCCCTTGTTGTACACAACGGCGAAATCGTAGATGATTCTGGCCCACAAATCAGGTGGAAAGTAGAAATTTTCAATGGGCAGGGCCGCCAGATATTCGATGGCGGCCAGATTTTCCGGGAACATGACGCGCGTCCACAGATGCCGATACTCCATCCAGCCCAGGGCCAACCCTTCAATGTAGCCGGTGCAGTCGTTGGATGGAATAATCCGGATGGCGGGCGGGGGGGCGTATCGGGTAAAGGTGGGCACCGATTGCGGGCGGGCCGTGTTTTGCCAGCGCCCTTCTTGCAGGTGCAATTGTCTGAACAGCGTGCCGACGGCCTCTTTGAAGAAGGTTATCCGGCTGGTGACCGTTTCGGCCCGGCCCGGACGGGTGACGCCCAGCGCGGCTTGCCATACCTTCCACGGGCCGGTGGCGGCCAGGGTGCTGAGCCAAATATCAAACCCGCGCCGCGCCACTTCGGTTTCCCACACATCTTTTTCCAGCGCCGTCCGGGCCAGTTGCGGCGAAAGGGCGTAATCTCCGGCGGCGGGATGTTGCAGGCCGGCGCCCCATATCGCTCTGGTGAAGGGATAAAACAGCAAATCGTTCAGCGCCCCGTGCG